>JAGQHN010000027.1 GCA_020431825.1 Trueperaceae bacterium
TAATCCAGTCGATGTTGGCTATAGTTCATTCCTTACTTCATCACACCTTGCCATTTGCTTGGTGTGCGTAAGTCCTATAAAGTATGTGATATTGGTGCTTTTGAATACAACACACCTTTTTCAGCCGATTTAAGAGTCAGCCTTGATGATAACCCCGGAAGTGTTGTTACCAGTGAAACCTTTACCTACGTTATGACTGTAAACAATCTCGGGCCAGATAGAGCCGCCCTTGCCAAAGGCATTTTAACTGTCAATAGCAACGTTACGGTAATGTCTACACCAAGCGGTTGTAGCACCTCAGGCAATGTGGTGACCTGCTCACTGGGTCACCTTAATAGTGGTGCCAGTGCCAGCATAACCATAAGTGTAAGGGCACCCTCGAGTGTACCGGCTGCAGGATATTTCATTTCCGTTGCTACAACCAGCAGTTCTACCCCGGACCCAACACCTACCAGTCGCAGTATTGAAGCCACAACCATTACCAACCCCACAGCAGATCTGGCGCTTGACCTAACCAGTTCTAGTAGCTTGGTCAATCTGGGTAGCTCATTAAATTACACGCTGGCACTTAGCAACAATGGACCCCAGCCAGCCCAGCTTGTCACCATGCTACTCAATTTGCCAGCAGGTTTAACTGTCACTGCCTTAGATGGCTGTGAGGAGACGTCTGCCCAGACCATAAGATGCCGGGCAACCCTGCTTAATCCCGGAGCAAGTTTTAATAAAACCATCGGGGTTACCGCCAATGGGCCGGGTGGAATCATCACGGCAACTGCCTCGGTGTCGGCAGCTGGTCCTGCGGACCCGGTGAGCACGAACAACTATGATTCCGTCAATGTCACTGTTAGCCTTCCAGCCACAGATATGAATGTGGCTATTCCTTCCCCGCAGCAAAATAGCTCTGCCCCCAGAAATACAAACCTGACCTATCAGGTACGAGTGCGCAATATAATAGGTACACCTGCTAGTGCTGAAGATGTCATTTTAACTGTAACTTTTCCCAATACCGTGAGTGATATCCAATTACCTACTGGCTGTACGTTGAATGGTTTTGTGGTGACATGTAACATTGGCATTGTAAGTGCTGATACAGTTGTATCCAAAAATATTACTGTCCGTTTGCCCAATGCAGATGGAAGCCTTGGAGTAATTGCCTCCATCACACTTGCTAATCCAGACCCCAATACTGGAAATAACCAAATTAACCGAGTTATTGCCCTTCAGTAAGTTACCACGGCCGAGTGAAGCTTAGTCTTCTATTAAGGTATCAAGCAACGACAAACGCTGCTCGAGTAACTCGCCCTCTTCACTGACCTGTACTTCCCAAACGGCCTTATCGGGCATCAGCTCATAGGCTAGTGCGTCCAGGGTATCGTGAAAGGTTTCATCCCAGTCATCGCGGTGTTTAAGCAAATGATCAAAAAAGCCCTGAGGAAGATCTCCCCCCAGGGCATAAGAAAATAGGTCTTTAAGCTCGAGCATGGGTTTAGCCACCTCCACTTAAGGCAAAACGTTAGTCGTCAAGGCTTACGCTGTCGTCATCGCTGACGTTGCTTGGACTTTTTCCTTGTAACTGGGCAATGACTTTGGCCTTGATTTCGCTGACCATGGCTTCATTTTCCTGTAACAGCGCAGCGGTTTTCTCTTTGCCCTGGGCGAGACGCTCGGTGCCATAAGAGTACCAGGAGCCAGATTTTTGAATGATGTCCAGATCAGTTGCAATATTAATCAGGTCACCTAACTTATCAATGCCCTGACCAAACATGATACTCACTTCGGCTTCTTTAAAAGGCGGCGCAACCTTGTTTTTGGTGACTTTGACCCGGGTTACATTACCAACTTTGTCAGAACCTACTTTGACATCGGTAACACGGCGCACTTCCATACGTACACTGGCATAGAACTTGAGTGCGCGGCCGCCAGGGGTGGTTTCAGGGTTGCCGTACATGACGCCAATTTTTTCCCTGATCTGGTTAATGAAAATCGCGGTGGTTTTGCTTTTGGCTAAGACACCTGTAAGTTTACGCAGTGCTTGACTCATGAGGCGTGCTTGCAGACCTACATGAGAATCACCCATCTCACCTTCGATTTCAGCCCTTGGCACCAGTGCTGCTACTGAGTCAATAACAATGACATCGACAGCGCCACTGCGTACCAGGAGTTCGGCAATCTCAAGAGCTTGTTCGCCTGTGTCTGGTTGAGAAACCAGTAAGTTATCAATATCTACCCCAATGGCTTTGGCATAGCTGGGGTCAAGGGCGTGTTCAGCGTCGATAAAAGCTGCTACTCCGCCAGCCTTTTGAGCTTCGGCAACCACATGAAGGCTGAGGGTGGTTTTACCGCCAGATTCAGGTCCATAAATTTCAATAACGCGGCCGCGCGGTACACCACCTATACCCAGCGCCAGATCAACGCTCATGCTGCCAGTACTGATAACACCCTGATTAAGCATCTGAACATCTTCGCCCAGACGCATAATGGCACCTTTGCCAAATTGTTTTTCGATTTGTAAAAGGGTTGTGTTTAAGCTCTTCGTTTTGTTCTCGTCCATGTTTTGCCTCTCTCCCTTGCCCTGTTTAAGAGGGAGGGCTCGAGCCTTTTTGCAGACCGGGCTCGAGCCAAGGGTGGGTGAAATGAAGTATACCTTAATTAATAAGGTGATGCAAGTCTTTCGCTCCATAGCTTACCTTGCTTGCTTTATATTCCCGAAAGTAAATATTACGAGTTAAGCAGCAGATGGCTTCTCTAATCCGTCAGGGACAATAAAATCTGGCTTTCATAATAATCGTTATTTGAGTTTGGATAGGCTCTACGAATGAGTGATTTTTGATGGCATAGTAGGTGAATGGTGTGCTAAAATACCTTAGATTTTAAGGTATCCAAGGAGAACAGTTTTATGGTGACCGTAACGATGATTGATGAAACAGGCATTGGCAATATAACCTTGGAAAAAATCCAAACGTTTAACGCAGCTAAGCTCAGCTTACGCGAAGTCATTCGGCAGCGTGTGCTTGCCGAAGTAACTGAATTTAATGCCCGGCAGCCCAAAGTCTTTCAAGGCTTGGTAGAACCCGGGGAAACCGAAATATTGCTCAATCAATCTAAGTCAAAACAAAGAAAGCCCCTTGACTGGGAACGGCAGTTTAACCGCGCAGTTCAGGCATTTGAAGCCAGAACCTTCATTGTTCTGGCAGACGATCAGCAACTGGACGATCTTGATGAAGTGCTCGAGCTAAGTAAAATTAAAGAACTTTCCTTTTTGAAACTAGTGCCACTTGTTGGGGGCTGACCATGAGACCTATCGCAACGCTAAAACGTTTATTAACAGCCCACAAAGAAGAAAAGCCACAAGACTTGCTTGACCGCCTGATTGCTGAAGCCCTGGCCAGTCAAAAGTATCTCTGGGATAAAAAGGCCGCTGATTTTGAGGCTGGTCAAGCGATTTTAGAGGCGAGTCCGGCAGAGCAGATAGATATCATTAAAAGGATTCTGGCGCAATCTTTTCAGACGGGCGATTGGCAGATAAAACGTCTGACCGATAATCTGCTGAGTCAACTGATCAAACGAAAACTGCCTTATCAAATGGAAGATGTCAGATTTATGCTGGCGGAGCTTGCTCGAGTCGAGCACTTTTATGCTTTACCCGTGCAAGGGGTGCTCCGGGCCCTGTCTAAACCTTTGCAAGATAAAACTGTTTTGGAAGATTGCCGCCCCCTTTTGCTTGAAATAAGAAGCGCGAGTGAATCCTGGTATGAGTCAGCAGAAAAGCGCAAATTTCTCAGGCTCCTCCAGGATATTTTGATCGAAGATAAGCCAAAACTGACGCTTTACGAGGATGAGTGGGCGGCGCAAGCTCAAACCTCACTGGATAGGTTGGAGCCCCAACTCAAAGAAAGCTGGCTTGCCGTCTTGAGTCACTGTGCCGGAGCCAGTGGCAGCAAACCCGCAAAAAAATGGCTAACCAAAGCCGAGCCACTTATTGATAGCTTGGGAAAAGATAAGTTTCAAAACCTGGCTAATGACTGGCTAGGGTTTTTTAATAAGACGTCAGGCAAAGCCCCTACACGCAACCCGGAAAACTGGTTTATCTTTCAAAACAAGGGTGCCCTGTTAGATGAAAGAAATGGCGATCTTTTAAAGGGTTTGGCCTGGCTCTGTTCTCTTGACAGCGATCCTTCTTTAACCCATACATTAGCGGAAGCGGTGGTTCAGGGTTACCGCAAACTTACGGGTATTGGGCCGCGTTCGGCTAAAGTGGCGAGTGCCTGTCTTTACAGCTTAAGCCAGCTAGAAAGCATGGACGCAGTTGCCGGACTCGAGCGTGCCAGACTTAGTGTGAAACAGGCGAGTTATCAGAAAAGCATTGCCAGAGCACTTGATGCAGCCGCGGATAAACTTGGCCTAAGCCGAGCTGATCTGGAAGAATTATCCCTGTCGGACTTGGCTTTTAGTGAAGGCAAAAAAGTCATTACCTTTGATACCATTCGCGCGGAGCTCAGGATTGAAAGTAGCACCTTAAGTTTAAACTGGTTTGATGGAGACGAGGCCAGAAAAGCGGTACCTACCAGTGTAAAGCGGGATTTTGCTGAAGAATTAAAAGCCCTGAAAAAAGAGCAGAAAGACATTGCTAAACTGCTTTCTGCACAAAAGGATAGACTCGAGCGCCTGCCGCTCATGCAGCGTGCCTGGAGCTACAAAACTTGGCGCGAACGTTATCTTGACCATTCTCTTTTGGGAACTATGGCAGGTAAGCTCATCTGGCAGTTTGAAGATGCTGGCAGGATTGCGGATGGTTTTTACTGGCAGGGTCAGATAGTTGACGCTGAAGCCAAACAGCTTGATTGGCTGGGCCCAGAAACCATTGTTCGGCCCTGGCACCCGGTTTACTATGATGCCAGCGAGGTGCTGGCCTGGCGCGAGTTTTTGGAGAGTCGGGAAATTGTGCAGCCTTTCAAACAGGCTCATCGGGAAGTTTACTTGCTGACTACTGCAGAAGAAGTCACAGACATTTACTCAAACCGCTTTGCTGCTCATATTGTTAAACAGCATCAATTCAATGCGCTGTGCGGGGCCAGAGGCTGGAAAAATCAGCTGCGCCTCATGGTTGATGACAGCTATAACCCGGCTACGCTCGAGCTACCCCAGTGGAACCTCCGCGCGGAATTTTGGGTAGAGGGTCTGGGGACTGTTTACGGTGAAGACACCAATCAAACCGGGACGTACCTTTATTTGAGCACCGATCAGATCAGATTTTATTCCTTAGATGCCTCTCCAAATTATGCTCATGCGGGCGGTGGAGGCTACGCTGCCGGTATAGACTGGCGTATGAGGCAGAATGAGCCTTTGCGTCTTCAAGACATTCCTCATGTTGTCTTTTCAGAAGTCATGCGCGATGTTGATTTGTTTATTGGGGTTGCCAGTGTGGCCAATGACCCTACCTGGTTTGACGGCGGCCCTGAGGGTAGACACCTTGATTACTGGCAAAACTGGTCATTTGGTGAACTGACTACCTCGGCAAAAAGTCGCAGAGAATTATTAGAGAAAATCATTCCTCGGCTAAAAATTGCGTCACGCTGTGAGCTTACAGGCCGTTTCCTGAAAGTTCGTGGTGACTTGAAAACCTACAAGATTCATCTGGGTAGTGGCAATATCCTGATGGAGCCCAATGATCAGTATCTCTGTATTGTGCCCGGACGAGTTAGCGGAGAAATAGGTAGAGATAAAGTCTTTTTACCTTTTGAAGGAGACAGGGTGTTGTCGATCATTTTGAGCAAAGCCTTTATGCTGAGTGAAGATGCTAAAATCAGAGACGCCAGCATTACCAGACAACTAAAATAAGCTATCCGTTGCTGGCCTTTACTAAGCACTATCCACTCATTACTTTCAACTGACTTCCTCCCAGCTTGCTACAAAAACACATAATTCTGCTTAAAATACCCATGTTAAATACCCATGTTAAAATACCCACGTGCACTTGCTAATAGCGCCCCCCGGCTCAGGGAAGACCAGTTACCTGCTCGAGAAGACTCGAGCCTTTGCAAAAGATGGGAAACGTATCTGGTGGGTAGGTTTGCCCAGCCAGCGCAGCTATGTCTACCGAAAACTCACTGAGACAGGTGCGGTTTTAGGCGTAGAGTTTTTGAGTTCGCAGCAGGTTTACTACAGGCTTCTGGCTCACGCCCTCAGACTTAAGCCGCTGGTGGTAGGCACCGGTCGTCTGGCGATGGTAGGTGAAGCACTGATGCAACTACGCAACGAACTGCCTTCGCCAGGTGAGGCCAGACTGTTTGCTCAGGCCATTGCCGAGGCCAAGCGCTTTGGGCTAGATTTCACCAACATCGGGGCGAAAGACGAAGAGATGGAGCGTCTAGGCAAAGTTTTTGCTCGCTATGAGCAGATAAAAGGGGAGGCCTGGGACTACGACGACTTCCGCATTGAAACCCTTAAGCATGCCCAAAGGATGACCCATAAACCCGAAGCAGATGTCATTATGGTGGATGGTTTTCGCGAGATTGGACCCCTGGAATTGCGCATTTATAAAGCCATAGAAAAGCTTTGTGAGGTCTATGTGAGCTTGCCCGAAGCTCCTCCCGGAGAAGAGGCAAGCCAGACACTGGGATTCCTAGCTACCTCAAAGCAAAGTGTATTTAAGGCATCAAATCCTGTGTCAGAAGCGCGCTGGGTTTTGCGCTCGGTAAAAAGAGACCTGGCATCAGGGATGAATAAACTTGATCTCGCCATCATCTTGCCCGAACGTGAGGTCAAAGCCTTTCTTGCACTTGCAGATGAATATGGGGTTCCCCTGATGGATGAAACCCCCAAGGCACTTGCCGATACATTGGCGGGGCGTTTACTTCTTGATTTGCTCGAGCTTCCAGACTACCCAACTGCTTCCAGACTTCTGGCAATTCCTGATCTTATGCACCTTGCAAATGCTGCCCTGGCCAGAGGTGTTGCCGGGCTCGAGGCAATTACAGTATTAGCCGAGACGCTTGAGTTGCAGGAGAGCTGGCGCAAGTGGCTGGGGCTCCTGGAAGTGCCAGAGGACGAACTTAAATGGGCAGAACAACTGTTAGAGACCAGTTTGCCAGAATTACGCTATGACCTTCTTGACGATAAACTTAAATGGGAACAGTTCAAAAAACATGCAATGCAGCGTGCAAAAGAGGCCAGTACCTTAGCAAAGGGTCAACACTTTAGAAAATGGTGGTCGGCGCTGTTACAGGAGACCTTTGTGTTTGACAGTCCAAGAGGAGGGGTGGCACTCCTGACCAACAAACTCGCTTCAGGGAGAAGGTTCAAGAAAGTTTATCTGATGCACGCCGTCGAAGGTGCTTACAGCGTCAATGAAGGCGAAGATTATTTTATCCCGGAAGAAGAGCGTCAAAGTCTGGAAAAGACCTTTGAGCGCTTAGGACTCCCCAAACGTTACCTTGGTCGTGATGAGGGCTTATACAAAGAGCTCCGCACTCGAGGTGACGAGGTTATTATCACTTACTCAGAAGCTAATCAGGGTGGGCCCCTAGAAGTTAATATAGATCTGATTGGTATGAATCCCAAAACGGTGCGCTATATGCCAGAGGTGGCAGCTGGGAGCAGGCTCGAGCTTGAGACAAGAGAGGCCTACCGGGCTGATTTGCGACCCCTCTTTTTGAACAAAATCAGTCTGCAAAAACTCATGCGTTACGATGAGTGTGCGTTTCGCTATTGGGCGGAAGAGCATCAACACGACACCTCTGATAAACCTTGGTGGCTTAACTTGCTTGATGGCTTAAGAGACTATAAAAAACTTAACCCTGCCAGGCTCGAGGTGTTAAAAGCTGAGTACCCTGAAGCGGCAGGCTGGCTAAGCGACCATGCTGAAAAACTCATGTCACTGAATTTTGGCGAAACACTCTCTGCTGATGCAGATTCTCCATTTGCCTTTCTGGACGCTGCAGGTCGCCGAGGAAGTGAAGTACATTTTTACCGCTTTGTTGCACCCGGACGGGTCAAGGAACAAACGGATGCTGCCAAATACATTGATAACCGCTGGAATGAGCTTTGGGCTGCTGGGCATATGCTGGAAAGGTTTGCCGGGCGCATCACGAAAGTAAGCGTCTGGGTCTGGTCAGTTCTAGCACAGCCCATAGAAGCCTATGATGGCGGCATTACCTATGTCTGGCGGCGTATTGCCAATCGGCAAGATAAAATCGCTCAAGCCTTTTCCCGTTTTAAACGAGGAAACCTGCAACCAAGCCCGGGTTTTAGATGCCGTGAATGCACTGTTTCAGACATTTGCCGCCAGGGCCAGAGGTAAAAAACCTTGCGAGCCCAATTTTTCCACTTTCCACTTTGTTTAAATGCCTGAACCACGTTTTCAAGCGCCAAAGACTCGAGTCTTTGAGCTCGAGGTCTTACAGGGTCTGGTTCCCTTTGTTCTTAATGAGATTTTAGATTTGGCTGGCGCCAAGATGATTCAAAAAAATGAAGAGAGCATCCGCTTTCTTTATGCAGCTAAAACAGAAAAGCTTAGCCACTTTAGAAAAGCAATTGCGGTTTATCTGGTTAGTCAGTTTGCTATTCCTCGCCCCAAGGCACTTTTAGGTAATCAGCAGTTTGCCCAGTTGCTAAGCGCTATACGCTGGGTTATGGCTGAGCAGCCATTTCAGAGTTTTCGCTTTGAAGCTGCAGGTAAGGATAGCTCGGTTTTTAATCGTTTGGCAGAAGAACTCTCAAAAGCGCTGGAGATTCCCTTTGAGCCTGAAGAGGGCGAGCTTATGCTCCGTGTTCGACCCTTTCCAGACGGTTGGGAAGTGCTTATTCGCTTAACGCCTCGTCCCTTATCAGCGAGACCCTGGCGTGTTTGCAATATGGCGGGAGGCCTTAATGCCAGTTTAGCCGCTGTTATGAACGAGCTTGCTCGTCCTAAACCTCACGAACGCTATCTTAACGCCATGTGCGGTTCGGGAACTTTGCTTATTGAGCAGGCACTAAAGTCGCCCTGTAAAGCACTAACTGGCGTGGATATTCGCCAGGAGGCCCTTGACTGTGCCAGAAAAAATCTTAATGCTGCAGCCTTATCAAAAGTTCAGCTAATTAATGCAGATATTACAAAGTATGAACTGGAGCAGCCTTTTGACGTAATAACAGCAGACTTGCCCTGGGGCGATGCCATAGGTAGTCATAAAGCGAATGCTGAGCTCTATCCGGCGTTTCTAGCCGCGGTGGCTCGAGGCTCGAGCCATCATGCTCGCTTAGTTATCTTGACCCACGAAATTAAGCTTTTTGAAACGCTGCTCAAAAAAGACAAAAACTGGACCTTAAAGCAAAGCATTAGAGTATCTCATAGTGGTCACTACCCGAGAATTTATTTGCTGCACAAAGTCTAATAGAATTAAGGTTTCTTTTCTGATTTTTTGATTATTGCTTCTGGATTAGCTTTTGCTCGTGACTTTCCTGAATTGCAGTAATAAAAATGAGTGGAACAACCAAGAGAATTAAGGACGGTAAAGTTCGGTTTTCGGCTTATAGCAATAAAAAACCCGGCCGCTACGACCGGGCTAGTTGATTAAAAAGGATTCTTAGCGGTCTGCAAGCGCTTTAAAGCTTCTGCCAACGGGGCCTTCGTAGACCATGCGAGGTCTCATAAGTTTGTTGTCGGCATATTGCTCATACAAGTGTGCCATCCAGCCACTGATGCGGGCAACGGCAAAAATAGGAGTGTACATATCCGTTGGAAAGCCAAGCATACGGTAAACACTGGCACTGAAAAAATCGACATTAGGTTTGACTTGCTTGCCCTTTTTTGCCATTTCACGGTCCATGACGCGTTCCATCTCGAGGCTCATTTCAAACCACTTGCTGTCGCCAGATTCTTCGGCAAGGTTATGGGAAACCTCCTTGAGAATAATTGCTCTGGGGTCAAGAACACGGTAAACTCTATGACCAAAACCCATAACGCGTCCGCCAGGGCTATTCAAAATGTTCATAACGTAATCTTCGACTTTGTCAACACTACCGATTTTTTCCAATGCACCCATGACGGCGGCATTGGCCCCGCCGTGCAAAGGACCTTTTAAAGAACCACAAGCAGCGGTAATCGCGCTGTAGCCATCGGTGAGTGTACTGGCGACCGCCCTTGCCACAAAGGTACTGGCATTGCTGCCGTGTTCAGCATGTAATACGAGGGCAACATCCATGACATTGGTAGCTGCTTCGGTTGGTTTTTCGCCCGTGAGCATATACAAAAAGTTTCCGGCAATGTTTAGCTCAGGGTCAGGGTTGACAGGCTCGAGCCCGTTTCTGATACGTTCAAAAGCCGCTACGAAGCTGGGAAACTTTGCCGTTAGGCTTAGGCCAATTCGGTGGATATTATCAAGATCAACCCCTTCAGCATCGGCATCTACAGCACCCAGCATCGACACAGCCGTCCGAACGGCGTGCATGGGGTGGGTATCTTTTGGCATTAGTCTTAAAACCTCAATGATTTCAGCAGGTAACTTATAATGAGGTTTTAAACTTTCTGAAAATGCGCTCAGCTGTTCTTGAGTGGGTAAATCGTCATTCCAGAGTAAGTAAGTGACTTCTTCAAAGCTAGCCTTGTTCGCTAACTCGCGAATATCGTAGCCACGGTAAATAAGTTCACCTTTTAGACCATCAATATGTGAAATTTGCGTTCGGTCTACATTGACTCCGGCTAAACCTTGATAAATCGTTTCTGACATCAGTCCTCCGCAAAAAGCCTGCACTGGGTGCATTACTTGAAGTTAGGTTGGCAAAACTGCCTTAGTTTAACAGGTTTCTGGCTTCAGCTTCTCTTTGTTCTATTAAGAGAGCAGTTGAGCTGTAAATAAGCGAGAATAACCTGCTGCAGGTACAACATTTTTAGTGTACCAGTTTTGCAGGGACTTGCCTGTACCATTGGCATGGCGCTTTACACTACCCGCTTTTTTCTAACTTTTAAGGATGCTTTAGCAGCTCTAAAATTTGGGTTCCATAACGCTCGAGCTTGACCTTACCAATACCTTTTATGTCAGCAAGCTGATCCAGGTTTTGAGGTTTTTCCTGCGCTATCAGCTCTAAACTTTCATTGGTCAAAACGAGATAGGCTGCCTTTCCTTCTTCTTTGGCAGTTTCACGGCGCCATAGCTCGAGCTTCTTGACCAGTTCGCCATTAGCGTTACTTACCCCTGCGTCATCTGCTTCGGCTTTGCCTTCTTGCTTCTGCTCTGAATCAGAGATTGTTTGCACTGTTTCTGCCTGAGGGAAGTTTGTCTCTGGTGTTTCTCCAGGCGTACTTGTGGGAGCAGGCTTTGCTGATGTGGGTGTTGCTGGGTTGACGTGGACCCAGTTGCCACTACCGAGCGGTTTATCCTTGCGAAGAATCAGGAAAATACCGCCCAGAATAAGCAAAATCGCAAACCAGATAGACGTTAATAAACCGCTTTCTACCAAACCAATGATGATGCCAAGACCCGCAAGTATTGCTGCTACATAAATGGGCCAGCGGCTGGGTTTGCGTTCAACAGCATCGATAGCAAAAAAGCCGGCCCCTAAACTTATGAGGAAGCTGCCGTTTAACCCCCAGACACCCTCGAGTAAAATGCCTATAGAAATACCTGCCAGAGCTGCCCCGGTGATAAGAAGACCATAGTGTTTTCGGCTGATATATGCGGCTAGAAATGCCACGGCAATCACGCCTACGATGAGCCAGCCTGCACTTCCTGTTATTCGCTGTAAAAGAGTAAGTGCGCCCAGAGCAATAAGGATATAAGCCACCAGACGCTGATTATTTTCGCTCATAAGAACCTCCTCGCATAGGATTCCAGGCTGTAGTTTACTCTATCTCTCACTAACGAACTTCCTACTTTCGAACGATGGTTTTCTTACTTAGGCGCTTTAGATTGAGTTCTATTCCAGCTTGCCTCGAGGTTGTCATAGCAAAGTGCAAGCAAAATTGACCTGTTGACACGGTTAAGAGTGCTAGACTAGGGAAACTACTTTATGTCCACACAGGTTATACCTACATGTCTGGACAACAGCTTTTCGCCTTTGCTAAAGGAGGCACGTTGTGATAGCAGATAAGCAGAATTTTTCGCCCTTTAATGAGGAGCCGATTTCGCTTATTAGTCAGGCGGGCGAGTGGACTGCTCCCTTTGCCTGTGATCTAAAAGATGAACAGCTAAAGACTATGTACCAGCAAATGCTGGCGGCGAGACTCATGGATGAGCGTTTCATAAAACTGCAGCGTTCTGGCAAAATGAGTTTTGTGGCACCGCATTCAGGTCATGAAGCGGCGCAGATAGCGGCTGCTCATGCTGTGCGGGTTGGAACAGATTGGCTTTTCCCTTATTACCGGGATTACGGCATGACCTACGCTTTGGGTGAGCCCCTTATTGAGATTTTTGCGCAGGTGACAGGCAGCCGACTTGATACGGCCAAGGCCCGGCAGATGCCGATGCACCCTAGTTCAAAGGAGCTAAATATCTTTACGGGTGCATCTGCCATAGCGTCGCACATTCCACCTGCAGTTGGTGCTGCTATCAGCATGAAAATAAGAGAAACAGGCCAGGTGGTTCTGACCAGTTTTGGTGATGGTGCTACCTCCGAAGGTGACTTCCACGCTGCGATTAACTATGCCGGGGCACAGGGGGCGCCAGTGGTCTTTCTCTGTGAAAACAATCGTTTGGCGATAAGCGTTGATTTTAATAAGCAAACGGGCGCTGAAAACATTGCTATTAAAGCAAAGGCTTATGGTATGCCTGGCTATCTGGTTGATGGTATGGATGTTTTGGCCTGTTATTACGTTTTGCAAGAATGTGTGGAAAATGCCCGGGCAGGACTTGGCCCTTCACTGGTTGAAGCGCAGGTGCAGCGCTTTGGTGCCCACTCTTCTGCCGATGATGACTCGATATACCGCTCGAAGGAAGAACTCGAGCAAATGCGTCAGCGTGACCCTTTACTGCGGATGAGACGCTTTTTAGAGAATCAGGGGCTCTGGTCAGAACGAGACGAAAACCTCTTTAAAAAAGAAATTTTAGGGGAGTTTCAGGCAATCATTGATACTCTGGCTGAAGCCGAGAAGGTACCTCTCGAGTGGATGTTTGATGATGTTTATGCTGAAATGCTACCTCATATAGCCGAGCAGAAAAAGGACTTTCTCGGTTGATGCAGACCATCGTGCAAACGGTTGCTCGGACGCTCGCTGAAGAGATGCAGCGCGATGAGCGCGTTGTGGTTATGGGCGAAGATGTCGGCAAGCGAGGGGGGGTTTTTTTAGCGACTGAGGGTCTGTTCGACAAATTTGGTCCAGATCGCGTAATGGATACGCCACTTTCTGAGGCAGCCATAATTGGGGCCGCTGTCGGTATGGCGGTGCACGGTCTGAGACCTGTTGCTGAGATTCAATTTGCTGACTACGTTTTTCCCGGCTTTGATCAACTGGTTTCTCAGGCTGCCAAACTAAGATACCGCTCCGGAGGCACCTTTAATGCGCCAATGGTGGTGCGTATGCCTGCAGGCGGTGGAGTGAAAGGTGGACATCATCATTCCCAAAATCCGGAAACGCACTTTGTTCATACGCCAGGGTTAAAAGTAGTTTATCCCTCAACTCCCAGTGATACCAAAGGACTGCTAAAAACTGCCATTCGAGATGAAGACCCGGTGGTTTTTATGGAGCCAAAGCGTCTTTACCGTGCCATCAAAGAAGAAGTTCCTGACGACCCGGATTTTACGGTTCCTTTGGGCAAGGCAAAAATTCGTCAGACAGGTGATGATCTGGTGCTTATTTCTTATGGCGGCAGTATGGCAGAAACGGCGAAGGCTGCCGAAGAGCTGGCAAAACAGCAGATATCTGCAGAAGTGATTGACCTGCGCAGTCTCATGCCCTGGGATAAAGAAACGGTACTCGAGCGTGTGGCAAGATTGGGCCGAGTTGTTCTGGTGAGTGAGTCACCCTATACCCTTAACTTTATGTCTGAAGTTTCAGCTTGCATCTGCGAGGAAATACTGGATTCCTTGCTGGCACCTCCCCTCAGGGTTACAGGGTTTGATACGCCTTATCCCTATGCGCAAGACCGGGAATATCTTCCTGGTCCTAACCGTATTTTGCGTGCGGTTCAAAAAGTATTAGAGTATTAGTCAGAGGTTTTACTTTGGGTTCGCTGTCTTAAGCCCTCTAGGAGTGTTATGTCTAAAGAATTCTTGATGCCAGAACTGGCGGAATCTGTGGTCGAAGGGGAAATTGTTAAGTGGCTTGTTGACGAGGGGGCGCAAGTTCAAGTCGATGACCCTTTGGTTGAAGTCATGACCGATAAAGTCACGGTGGAATTGCCCAGTCCCTATGCTGGCGTACTCGAGCGCCAGCTTGCCCAAGAAGGCGATGTGGTGGCGGTCAATCAGGCCATTGCCCTTTTTGCCGAAGACGTAGCCAAGCTGGATCAAGAACTGGTTGATGACGGTGAAAGTCTAAGTCTGTTTAAACCAGCCAAAGACCTTGTTGATGAGCCTGTAATTCAGATTAAGCGTCCAGGGACTAAGGCAGCCGTAAAAGAAAAAGTCAAAGGGCCCTTTGGAAGGGTGCTGGCAGTTCCCGCTGCCAGAAAGCTAGCCAGAGATTTAGGCTTAGATATCAATACGATTCCTGGAAGTGGACCCAATGGTCGCGTTAGAGTTGATGATGTTAAAGCCTTTAAGGGTCAGACCAAACCTGCTGTATCTGCTAATAAAGTGAGTTACATTAGTCCTGCTGAATACAAAGATCAGGAAACACGGCTGCCTGTGCGTGGTTTGCGCCGAGCTATATCCAACCAGATGCTGGCGTCGCATCTGCAAACGGTCAGAACCTTACACGTTGATGAGGCTGATGTTACAAATTTGGTCGCCTTGCGCGATAAACTGCGGTCCGCAGCTCTAAAACAGGGGATAAAACTATCCTTTTTGCCGATCATTCTAAAAGCTGTGGTGATGGCTCTAAAAGCTTTTCCTATGCTTAATGCCAGTCTGGATGAAGCAGCCAATGAGATTGTACAGAAACACTATTACAACTTAGGCATTGCAGTAGCAACGGAGCAGGGGCTGGTGGTGCCTGTTCTGCATGAGGTTGATAAAAAAGGAATATTGGAACTGGCTCAAACCATCACTGAGCTGGCAGATAGGGCAAGGGAAAATAAACTTTCACCGCAAGACGTAAAAGGGGGCACTTTTAGCATAACTAACATAGGAAGTTTAGGAGGCTTATTTAGCTTTCCCATCATCAATGTGCCTGAAGCAGCCATCTTAGGGGTTCACTCAATTAAAAAACGTCCGGTTGTACTCGATGATGACAGCATCGTTGCCCGGCAAATGCTTTATCTTTCGCTTTCCTTTGATCACCGAATTATTGATGGTGCTGAAGCTGCCATGTTTACCAGTTACCTGATTGAACTCCTCGAGACTCCCGAAAGTTTGATGCTCGAGGCCTAAAGCAAAGGTAAATCTTTAGGTGGATAAAGCAGACTATCTAGATTTTATCGGAAAAGTCGTCACTGTCGTTATTGACAGACCTATGGGCAGCTATCACCCTAAACATGGACATCTCTATCCGGTGAATTACGGCTATATACCGGGAACGTTGGCAGGGGATGGTAAGGAAATAGATGCCTACATTTTAGGACTCGATAAGCCGATTTTAGAATTTAAGAGCGTAGTCTTGGCGGTGATTCATCGGCTTGATGACCTGGAAGATAAATTGTCGTGGTACCTTTCGGTCTGACTTTAACCGATGAGCAAATTGCTGAAGCTGTAAAGTTTCAGGAACAGTATTTTGACTTTGTGGTCATTCACAAATAAGCGCATTAAGCCGAGTTTTGTTGTGCCAGATTTACAGATACATAGGTCAGTACATTAGAGCCGTACTTACGGCTATCAACTGTGATAGTCAGGTCAGTCTTTAGCTTTAGCTCGAGTTGCGTTGGGTGCTGAAAAATATAAAGCCCATCCTGTTTGGCAATGCCACTATCAAAGATGGTTTGAAAAATTGGCATAAGCTCGAGAGGGTAGGGGGGAGCAGCAAAAACAATATCAAAACTCTGGGGCTTTCCCTGTACATATTTCAGGGCGTCAGCCTGAACCGTAGTTACATTAAGCTTGAGAGCGCGTGCATTTTTCCTGATAATTGTTGCTGCCTCTTTACCAAGATCAACGCAGGTACTGGTCCAGCCACGGCTGGCAGCCTCGAGCCCCATAGCGCCGGTACCACTATAAAGATCAAGGAATGCGCCTCGTTCATGGAACTCGAGCTTGTCAAACAGAGCCTCTCGTAAACGGGCAGGACTGGGCCGCGTGCCCTGTCTTGGAGTATCTAAACTTCGGCCTTTTGCCAGTCCACCAATAATCCGCGGTTTCGACATAGCGACCAGTGTATGGCAAAGCGCGCCAACTGCTTGTTATGGCAGCAAATGCTCACTGTCCCAGGATGGCCTGTGCCAGGCTTTGTCTGACGTCTTCTATAACCAGGGGGTCTTTGGTCCAGGTGCGCCAATCTTGCGCTGCCGGGCGAATAAGTTGTTTGAGCTGATTTTCTTGACCCCGGTCTCGCAGGATTTGCCCATACTCAAAATCGTCTACGCCTTCACGAAGCCACTTTAGTCTGAGAGAAGGAACCGGGTCGCTTTGCCCAATCTGCTCCCCTGGGTAAACCAGCATGCCTTCACCAGCGGGCCAGGTTGCTTCATTAGAGGTCACATCTCGCCATGGGTTTGCCTGCCACAGATTAACGCGCCAGTAGAGTAAGCCAGTTAAACCATAGCGCTGGTTTAAAAATCCCTGCATAATCCGGTAATTCATAGGCATAAAGTCGATCCCCCATTTGGGGATATCATCAAGCTTCATAAGTGCGGTATAGCTCCAGGCTTCGCTTATAGCAAGTGCTTCATCCAAGATAGCCTGGGCGTCTCGGTTTTCAACATAAAGCTCGGGTGAAAAAACCCAGATGTCTACGGCGCTACGACCATTACCATCATCAAAAAGTTGACGTTGTGGAAACATAACAACAAGTTGAGGCACGCCAGCCTCATGTAGATTGCGGCCCCAGGCTCTCATTTTATCGGTTATGTTGGAGCAGCGATCGATCTCGTCGGCAGAGTAATTATAGACCAGCAAATTATGCTGATAATTGGCCAACCTGGCTTTGATCTCTTCTACTGAAGGAGGATTATCAAATTGACAATCGATGTCAGAATGTGCCCAAAAACGCAAATCGGCAGCATTGAGTCCGTCATTGGCAATGCGGTCAGCCTGCTCGTCAACGGGAGTATTACGAGGCATGAGTTTATGCTCGAGCAGCAGATCACGCATAGCTGGCGTTTTTTCATCCCATATAATAAAGCTCGACTTTAGGCTAGGCGTTTTTGGTAGGCTAAAATCCCAGACTTCAAGCTCAATGGTGCCCGTACTGGTTCCTTCAGCACTTTCCACGGTGTAACGGCTGGTGTAAAGGCCAGCAGGTGCATCTTCTGGAATAAAGACATCGACCCAGACTGGCTGATTTTGCCGAGCTTCTACGTTAAAGGGATGGGAAGGAATCTCAGCAGTGCCAGGGGCTTCAAAGGGAATAAGGGCGTCAGCATACCACCCTGCACCTAGAGCACGGTTGCGGTTTACGGGGCTGCCTGCAAAGCCGCCACGATCAACATGAACATAATGTTCGCGGTAGAGCTTTGCGTCAGGTAAGCTGTAACCGGCTTCATGTTGAAAAGGGGAGACGGTGACCTGAACCGTATGTAAGCCGCCACTTGGTGCCCGTATGTTAAGTTGGAAGGCTTCGTATTCATTCCTGGCGGCACTTATCCGCGTGATGGTTCTGGAATCCAGGCTTTCCCATTCTCCCCTTGCCACTCTGTCCATACTCGAGAACGTCCAGGTTTTAGGACCAACGAAATCTGGCTCGAGCACCACACAGGCAGCCAGAAATAACAAAACAAAAAAAGCTAGCGCAAGTTTGAATCCTGCTTGTTTCATTGGCTTCCTAAGCAGTTTGACATGGCGTTATCGTCAAACCTAACCTTGCCTAAGTCGGCAGAAGAAGTCAAGTTCAAAAGTGCTGAATTAATTACAGTAGCGTTAGACATGCGTTTAAGCTCCTTCTGCATTAGTTGTTTCCTACATAAACTTCGCAGTCCACTGTCTTAAAATTTTCTTTAAACCCTGCTGAGGCGTAGAGATTTGTAGAAGCAGGGTTATCAATTTCATGTAAGACAACTGCCTTTTCCATGCCAGCCTTTAGCATGCGCCGCATACCTTCATACACAAGTGCCTTTGTCAGACCACGCCTTTGAAAGTCTTTGTGACAGCCAACGGGTTCAAATAAACCGGACTTGCTTACAGGGTCAAGCCAGTAAAGGAGAAAGGCTGCAAAACGTCCGTCAGGGGCGACAACCACTAACTCGTGGTTGATAGAAAATCCGGGAGTTCGCATGACTTTTAAGTAGTCCTCAGGTGTCCAGCTAGAGCCAAAAGAAGCATTATGAACTTCTGCGACTAAAGGGGCTTCATGTTCTCCAGCGACACTGCGTATGTGAAAGCCTTCCGGTAACACAGAGGCGGGTACAGGTATAGAGAGTTCCCTGAGCGTTTGTATATAATTTGCTGGTTTAATCTCATAGCCAAGGCTTTCTAAGCAGTCAAGCGTTTTTTGATCAGACGCATTTATATTTGTTGTTAAGACGCGTTTATCTGGTGGATTGTCTTTCATACGCTCACGCATTATGGCTTGACACTGATTGTGTAAAGCAGCATCCCAACCACTTTCGCTGTAGCCTGGATCAGTAATAAGCGTATAACTTGCTGATTCTGCTTTTGAGAATTCGGCAAATGCGACAAGCCTATCTTGCTTTTCAAAAAGCCAAAAGTATTTGTTTAAGTCCGTTCCTCGGTAGCGGCTGCTCATGGCGTGAAGGATGTCACCCAGATGGTAATCACTGAAGTCTCTATCTAAAAAACACTGTCCAAGAAATTGCAATACTTTAGCTAAATCAGTTGGTATATAGGAACGCAGTTTTGGCATGGTTACTTTCTTTAGGGTTTAGCAGATAGTCAAAAACAGCCTGGAGGCTCAAAAATAAAGTATGACACGGTGCAATGTGAGCGATATTATGAGCCACTTCAATCTTCTTTAATGATTAGCTTTCAGGAACTGCTTAAGCGTAGACCTGACCTGGAATACGTTCATTTAAATACTGCTGAACGGCTTCCATAAAGAGCCTAAAGGGCGCAATTTGCTCTGGATAGCGCTCAAAGCTCATTTCGGGGTGCCACTGAACCCCTAACACCTTGCCGTCACTGCTTTCTACTGCTTCTATAGTGTTATCGGCGGTTTTAGCGACACTTTTAAGATTGCTTCCTAAGCGATCGATTGCCTGATGATGGTAGGAATTGGTGCGAATGCTGGTTTTACCAAAGGCCCCAGCCAGCTTAGAATCAGGCTCGAGCACTACCGTATGAAATAAGCTACCGTCATTGTTTTGCTGCGCATGTTGATGTTTGTCCTCGAAGGCAGGTAAGTGCTGGATAAGGCTGCCCCCTTCGGCAACATTGATAGCCTGAATACCCCGGCAGATACCAAGGATGGGGATGCCCTTTTTACGGGCGGCGTGGTAACAGGCCAGCTCGAAGTTGTCTCTGGCTTCATCGACCATTCCTAAGCCCGGATGGGGCGCTTCATTAAACAAGACAGGGTCAAAATCAACACCGCCACTTAAGAGCAGACCGTCTACCTGAGCAATATAGGCCGCGGCTTTTTCTGCACTTAAATTGGGCGCAAAAAAGGGGAGGCCGCCTACCTGGTTTATGGCTTCAGCATAGTTCATGCCGCCAATAGCGTCCATACGTTTGAGGCTAGATGAGCGAGTGCTCGAGCTGGTGCTTATAAGAATGCGAGCTGGTTGCATAAGCATCAGCTTAGCAAGTAGTGAAATTTTCGGATGCATCTAATTGAACATAACTTAGAGCTATTGGCCTGACAAATAAGCTCATAAGTGTTTGGCACGAAATTTGCATTTTCTGTCTTGATGTTAAGGCTTGGTGCTTTCTTCCTATAAGCTGTTTTACCTTATGTTGGGCGCAAATTCGACTATAAATGCTGAGTAAATTAACAACCTCCATTTATCTTTATGCACTGAGTAAGAGTTCCGAAAGTGAAAACAGGTCATGCTTTAGGTGCGCTCGACAGAGCGCGTGCATCCACTCCCCCGGGGTTTTCTCGGGGGCGTTTTATTTGGCTATTAGCAGGGGTAGCAAAGGCGTTCAGACCTTTTTCAGGGGGACTTCTCTAGGATAAACGTGTGGAAAAAGGATGCAGGTTATGGAATATGAAAATCGGTTTCATTTTGCTGGCCCAAGTGATGTCATTTTGGGCTGGTGTCGAGCAGGCAAACTGGCATTTTTTGCTGGCCAGTCTACTTTTGGGAATAAGTGGCTATGTCGAAGATCGTCGCTACCGCTTGAGTTAGTGGCGAGATTAAGAAAAAGGAGTTGAGAAAATGCTTATAAGTGTTGCTATTTTAAGTTTTATTGTTGCAGGGTTGTTTGCCTTTTATCAGACTCTGGAATATCAACTTGCTGAAATCTAAGTTCTGGTCTACAGTCTCTTTCTGGATAAGCACAATAGCTTGGTGAACAGATGAATGACTAAAAAAGACTCACATAAGTTTGAGCCAAACCAAAAAAACATTGCCCATAGCTTTAGACCAAAACTATGGGCAATGCGAATGAGTTAGAGACTTGCAGTTACGGCTTGTCTGGCAAGAGCCATGAGCTGGCTGGGTCTAAAGGGCATTTTTAAGTGTGCGATGGACGGGATGGACTGAGTAGTACCTAGCTCGTCGTTTGAAAGCATAATGATAGGAACTTCTGATTGTTGGGGCAACGCCAGCACGTTTTCATGCTTGCCGATCACAATAAGATCTGGCTGTTCAGTAGAAGTTTCATCTAATACCTCAAACCCCTCGAGCTCAAATTTGCGTTTGAGCGTTGAAAACATATAAGGCTCAGTATCTAAAAATAGGATCTTGGGCATTGTGATTACAGCTTACGAGAGAGACTGGGTTTTCGTCTGTGCTAGTTGACCATTCCTGTCTTTAAAATTTCTGGTGTCAGGCGAAGGTTTTGCGGTAGCTCTCAAGCCTGTTCTCGAGCTTCCTGTCTAATTGGTGCGCCCATTCGGGACAGTGCTCAGTGTCAAGGTTTTCACGGGAACAGAGTATTTTTGTGAATTTCAGCAGATTTTCAAAGTGCAGGAAAAGAGAAAGAAAATCTAAGTCCTCACTTGGCAGAGCTTTAACCCTTTGATAACCTTTAAGAAATAGCTGAAAAGCCGAATTATCAAGCGTGATTTTTGTCGAACTATTATCAAATAAATCACTCAGGGCAGAGATAATGTCGGCAGCAAACCATGAATTCATACAGTCATCAAAATCAAGGATTTGCACATTGTTGCCTTGCCAAATAAGGTTATCAGGTTCGAAATCGTAGTGAATAAGTCCATAGTTATCTGAAGAAACGGGTAAGCGGCTTAAGTCCTGCCTTAAGGTATGCGCAAAATGCAAGGCGCGTTGTTCAGTTTGAGGCAAAGACTCGCAGATCCAGGCTAGCTGGCTTTGCCAGGAAGGACGTAAGTTCGCGGGGTAGCTGCTTGATGCCTTGTGTAAGCCGCCCAATGCTGCTCCCCAGATGACCAGCTGTTCTTCAGAAAGTTCGTCCAGGTCATAGTGTTCACCAGTTAATCCTTCAAACACAACGGCATGAAAGACTCCCAGAGGACTCGAGACCTGTTCAAGGAGAGTTCCTGAAAGGGAGGGAACTGGTCTGGCAACTTTTAGGCCGCCAGCATCTAAAAAACGGATGAAGTTTAGTTCCTGCTCTATTTGTACTGCGTCTTTTTCCCTTGCAGAGCTAAATCTTAAAAAATAGGGTTGGTTTGCCATCTGGAAGCTAAAAACAAAATTGGAACTTGCTCGAAAAAAGCGAATGTCTTTTGGATTTGTGGTCCACCTGTTAAGCATGTCTTTTATCAGGTGGCTTGTGTCATTTGAAAGATAAGCCAGGACACGCCACATAAGATCTAAATTCATCATTGGGTTCACCTGTCAAAGCACAAAAAAGAACCAACATCTTTGTGGCTTTGCATTATCTGGAGAGACTGTTTTAAGTTTAAACCAGTGTTAAGAAAAGCCTAGCATATTTTCTTTTGGCAGAGGCCTTACTTTTGCTCAGAGCAGACAAAAAGGTCGATTATCATTTAAGGCTTTATAGCTGAACTTAGGTCCTCAGGGTTTTTAGACTGTAAGGACTGTAACGGGTGCCGAGGTCCTGACTTGCTAAGCTAAAACGCATGTCTATTTGGGTTTTGACCCTTCTAGCTCCCACGAACTCAGTTGCTAAATTTGGAGACGAAGATGTCACATATTCACTATGATTTGATTATTGTTGGGGCCGGTCCTATTGGTATAGAAGCCGGGATAAGGGCTAAGCGAGCAGGACTGAGCTATCTGATTTTGGAAAAAGGTTGCATTGTTAATGCGATTGCGCAGTACCCGACCTATATGACCTTTTTTACCACCTCTGAAAGGCTCGAGGTCGGTGGTCATCCGCTTATTACCGCCATAGATAAACCAACGCGCAAAGAAGCTTTAGACTATTACCGCAAGGTGGTTCACAATGAGCGGCTCGAGCTTAAAGCCTATACCGAAGTTACAGATATACGTAAAACGGCGCAGGGCTTTGAGCTGACTAGTGTAAATGACCGAGGGCAAAAAGAGTCCTGGCAGACCAGTAAAGTTGCGGTTGCAACTGGTTACTTCGATAACCCCAAATTTTTAAAGGTCCCAGGCGAAGATTTACCGAATGTCTCTCACTATTTTACCGAAGCGCATCCCTACTACAACCGCCCAGTGACGATTATTGGTGCGGGGAGCAGTGCCGCTGACGCTGCACTTGATCTGTTTAAAGCGGGAGCCAAAGTTACCATGGTTCACCGCGGTGAAGATTTTCGTCACAGCCTTAAGTACTGGATTCGCCCCAATCTGGAAAACCGGGTAAAAGAAGGTTCTATCGTTGCGCATTTTAATAGCGTGGTTAAAGAGATTAGCTCCGATGAAGTTGTCATTGAAAAGCAAGGGGAAATCATTCGGATACCAAGCGTTCAGACCTTTGCCTTGACCGGTTATTTTGCCAGCACCAGGTTGCTCGAGGCTGCAGGGGTAAGCATTAATGCCGAGGATTTTTCTGCGCAGCACAGTACTGATACCTTTGAGACGAACGTACCTGGCCTTTATGTTTTGGGGTCTGCTGGCTACGGCACTCGAACCAGCGATGTCTTTATTGAAAATGGACTTGTCCATGTCGAAAAAGCCATGAAGGATATTGTGGCAAAGAGCAGGCTCGAGCCGCAGAAGGTTTAGCTGCATCCTACTTTGGGGGGAGGTTAGCTTAATAAAAGCTTTATAGACTTGACCTTAACTAAGGAGAGTTTATGTTAAGTCGTCAAAATGCAGTTGTTGCCCTTCTTTTTATTGCAGCCGGTTTGTTACTTAGTCTAGGAAGCTATATTAATCTGTCGCACTATGCCTGGCCTTTTGCCATCATCCTGCCAGGGGTTTTTCTGTTTACCTTAACGTTTATGCTGGAAAAAGCTGGGCGTATTTTTTCTATTCCAGCAATGCTAGTAACGACGACGGGGTTTATTTTGCTTGGTCAACTTATTTCAGGCTATTTTGCATCCTGGGCTTATGCCTGGACCCTATTGGTGAGTGCCGTAGGCTTAGGCGCCATGCTTCAGGGACATATGGGCTCGAGTGACGCGATGATACGTTTTGGCTCGAGGGCACTTGTTGCCGGTCTTATAGCCTTTGTTATTTTTGCCTTTGTCTTTGAGCTTTTCATTTTTGCTCACTGGACTCAGGGCATTTGGGGCAGTATCATCCTTCCTGTCGCACTTATAAGTCTGGGCCTTCTTTTCTGGAAATCAACACCTAGCCCTGGCGAAATTTAGATTAAGTCTCCTGCTGGGTCTAAAAAGGCTCCTTACAAAGCCATATTCAAACTGGAAAAAATGAAAACGACGCCAGATATTTTCATGGAATTCATTCTGGGGCATATATGCTCACCCCATTGCTTTGTCACAAACCTGTGAGGTTTTTGACTCAAAGCCAAATCAGTGCTTGTTAGATTGTGCCAGGTGATTGGGAATGAATAAATGGATACTACGTGTGGCTGCACTCCTTTTGTGTATAGCCTTGGGACTAGGTGTGGCGCAGGAGACCACCGGAGATACCGCGACGGACGAAGGTTTTAGCGGAACTGGAGAAGGCAGCGAGTTTCTTGTCTTAGCCGAACTGGCTCTGGGGGCAGGCTGGCCCGGATATCAGTTATACAACGTAAATTTCGCTTTTCAAAAAGATGTCTTTGGCCTGAATTTTAGAACATCATGGACGGAAGCAGGACCCTACGTTTCTCTAGCGGGGCGCTATTTTACCCCAATTCCTATTCCTGCTCCGACTTTTGTAAGCGCTGGGGGCGGATACTTTGCCGGGTCGCCTGTTGGTTTTGCAACTTTTGGGGCGCAGATTCCCTTTGGTTTAGAAAGTCCCTTTATGGCAACTGTTGAGGCTGGAGGCTCGGTTTCAACGAATTTTAGCGGCGATGTTGAATTTTTGCCTATGGTAAGTCTGACAGTTGGCTATACCTTCTTTTTAGATACAACCCCTTTGACCGAAGAAGAAAAGCTGGCCAGGGAATTGGCAAGAGACCGGCCTGCGGGTTGTACGGTTACTGAGCCAGATTACTCGACCTTGGGCTCTACCTTTAGTCGTCGCCTCGACGCTGAGATTAAAAAAGCCAAAGTCAAGTATGCAGGTGTTTACAGCAGCCCTAGTTACAGTGTGAAATGGACCAGTAAAGAAGAAAGTGAAGGCAAAGCGGTTTGGAAAGGCACGTGGACAGGGTCAGCCAAGGAAGTCCTAACGGGAAACACTATCAGTGGCAGTGGTACCGTTGAAGTGAAGTTTAACTGGAATGGCTGTAATTGGAGTCTAAGTTACTCGTTAAATTAAGGACGGTGTACCAGATTTTGTGTGCTTGCTTAGATGAATGTCTATGCCGACTGGTTTTGTCTTTTCACGACACACAAAATCGGACACCCTCAAGTCAAGCAACCCCGACTTCGACTCCTAAATCTCTTAACCATTTCCGGTAAGCTATGGCAAGTCTATCAGATTTTATATGCAGTTCGGCAGCAAGGTCTAAAGGAAGCTCTTCGGGACGCTGGCTTAGTAAAATTGTTTCATCCTGCGAAAAGATCTTGTCCTGAAAGTCGCTAAATTGCTTATCATCCAGTTCAAAGCCATAGTTTCGCGTTAACACGGCGTAAGCCATCGTTTTTCTGTGGGCCAGCGGTGTGGTATGGAGCATGATGGCAAAGACATCCGACCCCTGGTCATCGGTTTTGGTAAATTGTACGGTTAAAGGTCGTAAAACCTGATAAACATAATCATTATTGACATCTTTGCCCCGACCATCGGGGTCAGGCTGAAACACCGTAATGGTGTCGGTCACAAGCTTTCCCTCTCGCTCATGAACGTGATACTCAGGAATGACGGAGTGTTCGGGTACCCCTAAAAAACCCTCGTGCACCCACATGAGATGGGAAACATCAAGAAAGTTTTCTATGACCCGGGGCGCTTCGGCATTAACTATATAAGGGCCGCAGATAATAGTGTGAAACGCCTGATCATCTGCTTCCATAAATTCAGGAACGCCATGCGCTGGGCTACCTAAAGATACCCAGATGAGGCCATATTTTTCCTCACAGGGGTAACTGAAGGCTTTGGCTTTTGTTGGAATGGGCATGTTGGGTTGGGCCGGGATGAGAGTGCACTGACCTTCACCATTAAAGTGCCAGCCGTGGTAAGGACAAACCAACTGGTCATCTGAAACTTTTCCCAGTGACAGCGCAGTACCTCGGTGAATACATAGATCACGAAAGGCATGAACGCCTGTGCTACTGCGCCAGACCACCAGATCTTCGCCTAAAACACTGACTCGAGTCGGTTTGCTAATATCAGCGGCTGTGGCAACGGCCATCCATTCATTGACCAGAACAGGATCGTTAAGGGCGGGGACTTTGGGACTAAGTAGGCTCATACTGGGCTCCTAATCGTTAAAAATACGGTAACTTAGCTAAGCTCGAGCTTAATATACCGTGTCTTGCCAGGGACTTTAAGCCATTATAGGGCGTCATCAATTTTGCAAAAAGGGCAGCTTTTCCCTGACGAATAACCAGTTTCTCTAGCCAACCACAGGCATGTCTTAAGAAAAGCCAGCATTCATCTTGTTAAGACTGTACATCTTTCGTTATAGTGAATCCATGGTGTTGTCGGCAACAGAGTCACCCCCAGCTACTATCCCACATCGTCTGAGTATGAAAGGCATCACCAAGCGCTTTCCTGGGGTGCTTGCTAATGACAATGTCAGTTTTGATGTAAGACCCGGAGAAGTCCACGCCTTACTGGGTGAAAATGGGGCAGGTAAGACCACCCTTATGAATATTCTCTACGGCATTTATCAGGCCGATAGCGGCAGTATGAGCATCAATGGTAAGCCCGTGCAGTTTCGTTCACCTAAAGATGCTATGAGAGAAGGCATTGGGCTGGTGGCTCAGCACTTTCATCTAGCAAGGCGACACAGCGTGGCCGAAAACATAGGTCTTGGGTTGGGAGGCACTCATTTTTTCTACCCTGTCAGGGCACTTGAAACACAGATTAAAACGCTGGGCGAAACCTATGGTCTGGCGGTTGACCCTAAGGCAAAGGTCTGGCAGCTGTCACCGGGGGAGCAGCAACGGGTTGAAATCTTAAAGGCCCTTATACAGGGAGCAAAAATCCTTATCTTGGATGAACCAACCAGCGTGCTTACTCCCCAGGAAGCTGAAAGTCTTTTTGCAGTCTTAAGGCGAATGCGCGCTGAGGGTGAAGCGGTTATATTCATCAGTCATAAGCTTGATGAGGTTATGGAGATTGCTGACCGCATAACCGTGCTGCGTAAAGGTGCAGTAGTAACAAGTATGGATAAGGCGGAGGCCTCACCGGAGCTTTTGGCGCAGCATATGATGGGCAAGGCTGTGGCACCCCTTAGACCAAAAACCAAGCCGCCAGTGGCAAAAAACGTCCTCGAGCTAAAAAACGTTTCGGTCAAAAACAAACGCGGAATGAATGCGCTAAAAAGCGTTTCCTTTGAGCTTCATCATGGTGAAATTCTGGGCGTGGCTGGTGTCGCGGGTAATGGTCAGGCTGAACTCATTGAAATCTTGACAGGCCTGCATCAACCAAATGAAGGGCAAATCATGCTCGATGGCAAAGATATCACTTCGCTCAATGCCAAAGGGCTTTTTGAGGCAGGGGTGGCGCATATTCCTGAAGACCGAAATCATATGGGTGTGGTGCCAAGTATGACGGTGTCTGAAAATCTGGTTTTGCGCCAGTACCGCTATCCTCCATTTGTTCAGATGGGCTTACTTAACTGGGCTAAAGTGAACAGCTTTGCGCAAAGCTCCATCAAGGATTATCAGATTGCAACACCTTCCAGGGATACGCTGACGCGACTGCTGTCTGGGGGCAATGTGCAAAAAGTGATTTTGGCAAGGGAACTCTCGGGAGAACCAAGGCTTGTGGTTGCTGCTCACCCTACCTATGGCCTTGATGTTAGCGCAACAGCGCTGACGCATGACTTACTGCTGAAACAGCGTGAGCGAGGTGCCGGTGTTTTGCTGGTGTCGGAAGATCTCGATGAGCTTTTAAAGCTGGCAGACCGCATTTTGGTGCTGTTTGCTGGTGAGCTAATGGGTGTTGTTGACGCTGCTACGACAAGCCGTGAAACCATTGGACTTCTGATGGTAGGTCGAAGGGCCGCAGCATGAGCTTTTTGGGTTATAGGCTCGAGCCCCGGGCAAAACCTCCCGGCTATGTGGTCTTTCTTTATTCCTTTGCGGCGGTACTCATTGCCCTGATTATTACGGGTTTTATTTTTATAGCCTTTGGCTTAAACCCTTTTTCTGCCTACGCCACCGTCATTCAAAAGACCTTACTGAGCTGGCGCGGCTTTTCTCAGGTTTTGTTAAAAACCGTTCCCCTGCTGTTAACGGGCGTAGGTTTGGTGCTGGCCTTCAGGGCACAGTTCTGGAATATTGGTGCGGAGGGTCAGATTTTAGCCGGAGCTGCTGCCGCTGCTGGTGTGGCACTTTTTATGCCCTTACCCCCGTTTTTAGGCATTCCTGCTATGTTTCTGGCTGGCTTTATCGCAGGGGGGATTTGGGGCTTTTTACCTGCCCTGTTAAAAGTTCGCCTGGGCGTAAACGAGATCATTACCACACTGATGATGAATTACATCATGCTTTATATCGTACGCTGGCTGATTAATGGACCCTGGAAAGGCAAGAATGTGCGGGGCTTTTCTGAGAGTGATAAGTTTGATGCCAGTTTTGTACTGCCCTTATTTAAGGGTACACGCTTAAATTGGCCGACCTTACTTATTGCGCTGCTCTTTGTCCTTTTTATCTTCTTTTTACTCGCCCGAATGAAGCTGGGTTTTGAAATCAGAATGATGGGTGAAAGTCCTGAAGCGGCTCACTACGCTGGGGTTAACTTTCTTACAACCACCATTTTGCTGGTTTTACTTTCTGCTGGCGCTGCTGGACTGGCTGGTGTTGGCGAGGTGGCCGGGATTCATAAAAAATTACTCGAGCCCACTTCGATTTCTCAGGGTTTTGGTTACACAGCCATCATTGTTGCTTTATTAGCAAGGGGTAACCCTTTGGCTACCTTAGCAACCGCACTCCTACTTGGCTGGGTTTTTGCCAGTGGCGATGTTATGAAAGTATCGTTACGTTTGCCCGATCAAATGTCAGGGGTGATAAATGGACTCTTACTCCTTTGTATAATTGGCATAGAACCGCTGCTTCGCTACCGCATCGTGCGGGTAAACGGGGCCAAGCTTGGCGAAAGGGAAGCGTCTAGTGGAACTTGATCTGATATTAAACACGATCGCCAGAGCACTTGCTTTTAGCACTCCCTTGCTCTGGGCAGCCCTTGGCGAGATTTATGCTGAGCGGAGTGGCGTGGTTAATCTAGGGGTTGAAGGCATGATGGTTATGGGTGCGGTGGTAGGTTTTATGGTGGGTCAAGCTACCGGCATACCTTACCTTGCGCTACTCGTAGCTGCCCTGGTAGGTGCCCTTATGGGCTTAGCCCATGCGTTTTTTTCCATTACCCTTAATGCCAATCAATTTGTTTCAGGCCTAGCACTTACCATTTTTGGATTAGGCCTATCAGGGCTTTTGGGCAGGAGCTATGTGGGTCAACCCTTACAAGTGCCCATGAAAAGTGTAACGGTACCGTTTCTCTCTGATATTCCCTTACTGGGTCAGGCACTATTTACCGATCAGAAGCTTCTGACTTATGCAGGTCTTATTGTTGCCTTGCTGCTCTACTTTGTTCTTAACTACACGCGCTGGGGTATGACACTTCGCAGCGTCGGGGAAAGCCCCAGAGCCGCTGATACCGCAGGCATTCCCGTAAACCGCGTTCGTTATATTGCGGTGGCTTTTGGGGGGCTACTGGCAGGCGTGGCTGGTGCTTATTTATCTCTGGCTTACCGCCCCAGTTGGGGAGAAGGTATGACCAATGGCATGGGCTGGATTGCTCTGGCGCTTACCATATTTGCCCTCTGGGACCCACTAAGAGCTATTGGGGCCAGCTTTTTATTTGGTGCTTTCTTTTACCTAAGCTTCACAAAACTTCAGACTGTAATTGCGCCCGAACTTTTGACGATGATGCCTTATATAATGACGATTGTGGCGCTGACCGTGATTGCACTAGGACAGGGGAAACGTGCTTTTGGTGCGCCCGAAGCCTTGGGCTTACCCTATCACCGGGGTGAGCGGTAACTGTGAAGGTTTCCGATTTTGAAACTATAAGATAGAAAATCTGGTAAACCACCTAAAACTTAGCAATTTGCTGCAAAAGTGCAGCTTTGCCTCGAGCCAAGCCTCGAGTTACAAGGAGGACAAATGAAGAAACTTATCGCTCTTATGGTGCTTGTTTTGGCTCTGGCCTGGGCGCAAGATAAGCCAAAAGTAGGCTTTATCTATGTAGGCCCCGTCGGAGATGCCGGTTGGACCTACGCCCACGATTTAGGCAGACAGAAGCTCGAGCAGGAGCTTGGTGTTGAAACTCTGTATATCGAGAGTGTTCCTGAAGCTGATGTTGAGTCCTTTATTGATCAACTGGTAGATGAAGGTGCCAGTATTATTTTCACGACCAGTTTCGGCTATGGTGACGGCACTATTGCTGCTGCCGAGCGTTACCCAGATGTGCTTTTTGGTCACGCCACGGGCTATATGCGCGCACCCAATGTTATGACCTATATCGCCGAAATGTATCAGAGCTACTACATCAATGGTCTGATTGCTGGTGCTTTATCCGAGAGCAATAAACTGGGCTATATTGCTGCCTTCCCAATTCCAGAAGTGAAACGCCACATTGATGCTTTCGCGATAGGTGCTAAAGAAGTCAACCCAGATGCCATTGTTGAAGTGCGCTGGCTCTTTAACTGGTTTGACCCTGCTGGTGCCAAAGAAGCTACCGAAGCACTTATAGCTGAAGGGGCTGACGCGTTTATCTTCACAGAAGATACGCCAACTGTTATTCAAACGGCAGCCGAAAAAGGCTACCCTAGCTTTTCACACTATGCCAGCATGTATGACTTTTCACCTGATACCGTTGCCAGTGGTCAGTTAACTGATTGGGGCACCATCTATATCGATTTTGTTAAAGGTGTTATGGACGGTACCTACACCAATGAAAATCTAGAAGACCTTGATTATATTTGGCGCTATACCGAAGGGGCTTCAATCGCAGGTGCTAAACCTGGTATGCCAATTAACCCAGTTTATGAAGACGCACTAAAAGCCAAAATGGTTAATGATCCTGTTTTGGGTGAAATAAGCGTTTATGACCTGGTTATGAAGCGGATTGAGCAAATGACAGCTGGAGAATTTGAACCTTTTACCGGCCCAATTGTTGACCGTAAGGGTAATGTCGTCTATGCCGAAGGCGAAGTTGCTACCTTAGGTGAACTGATGGGGCTCGAGTGGGCAGCCGATAATGTTGTCGGTGACTGGGATAACGAACCCTAAGCAATCTATTATTTAGAGCAATAAAAACCTCCCGAGGTAAAGATGCTTCGGGAGGTTTTAGTTAGTGAAGACTAATTACCAATAACACCTAGTCCAATTTCGCCGCAGGCAACATCGTTATTGGGCTCATCGGGTGAAAGTTGGACATTGACATAAGCATCGGTAGAGGCAAAGCTCGAGAACGGTAACTTGAGTACGGTGCGGCTCAGACCATAATTGGCTGGAATGTCATTGAGTCCGGCAAAAACCTCGCCGCCGCTGCCACAGTTGCCGTAGTGTATTTTGACTGGGTGAAAGCCTTTGCCCTGAGTACCTGAAAGACTAACAGTAACAATCGTCTTTTCTTCGTTACCGACTAAAGTAACAATGCCCAGAACGCCACTGCGATTTTTGGTATCTAGCAGATATTGCAAGGCGCCTTCTTGCGGTAGTCCCTGTGCGGGAGGCAAGATAATGGCATCAACTACATGAATATAGCCGTTAGACGTTTTAACGTCAGGTGTAATGACTCTGGCATTTTCTGCATAAACTGCTCCACTACCCACTGCCATAGTGATAGGGCCAGCAAACGAGTTCAGGACGGGGCGCCTGAGAAAATCAAGGCTATCGAATTCTCCATAAATAAGGTGCTGTTTTAAGAGATCAGTCAAAATGCGCTTGTTTTTGCTTATGCTACTTAACGTATCTGCAGGCAGATTAATAAAAGCATCATTAGTAGGCAAGAAAATGGTGGTATTGGGTCGGTTTAGTGTCCACTCTAAGTCTGCATCCTGCAAGGCGGTAAAGAAGATGCTGAAAGCTGGATTACTGGCTGCGATGTCATAGTTGGATTGGGCAAAGCAGGGCGTAATCAGAAAGAAGATGACGACCAGAAATTTTTTCATAATGAACCCCTTAAGGTAGACTTCCGCCTTAATGTAGGGCAAAAATGAGCAAAGATCTGGTCAGTGCTCACAAAATTAGTAAGAATGAAGGTGGCTATTCGCTCGAGTCAACGGTGCGTGGAACTTTAAAAAAATTATTCTCGGTTTCGTTGGCAAGGGCGTTGACGGCTTCTGGAGCCAGCGACTGACCGATTTTGTCTTCGCGAAAAATATTATGTAGACTTACCGGGCGGGCTAATTCTTCTATGCCTTCGGTGTCAAGATGACGAATTTGTTCAAAATAGTCCAGAATCTTATTTAAATCATCTTTTAAATGCTGAGTTTCTTCGCCTTCAATTTCCAGGCGTGCCAGATTCTTAAGATGTTCCATGTCTTTATCACTAATCATGACGTAGTTTATCAATAAACGCCTACTTAGTCGTCGTCGGCGTCTGCTTTTTTGGAATTCATGAGTACGATGACAGTCACAACAATGCCAGCAACGACCGGAACCGCAATAAGCCAGATAAGCCAGGTCAGCAAATTATTGCTACCGGTAGCGGTAGGGGGAAAAACAAAGGCAATAGGAGTTTCGTTGCTGGCTTCTCCCACAAAAAAACTCAGGGTCGCCCTGGCCTCTTCTTGCCGGAAGGTTTGATCGCGCATAAGCAAGGTATATTCACCCGCATCATTCAGTTCAGCTGTGGTTTCATAAGTGCCAGGAGAGGTTTCAGAGAAAGTGACCTGGGTGACTTCAGACTGACCATTCTTCTTAAAATCTGCTAGCACCACTGCGTCTTCGATGGGGATTTGACTGGGGTCAACCATCTCGAGCCTCAGTGAAAAACTTTCGCCTGCTGCGGGCGTTGCCGGTTCGCTATAAAGCTTTCCCAGAACGATAGTGGCGTGAGCCAGGGCAGTTTGTGAAACACCGCCTATAAAACTCAGACTTAACAGAAAAATGAGAAAAACAGGTTTTAACTTACTATTCATACATATCAACTTTCAGTTAGCCACTTAAGAGGCCGCACAAGGCATATCATAACTAGCCCCTACTGGGCTTGCCAGAGCCATTCTCTGAGACTAAGCCCAGAGTCTTTAAGCTTTTGGGCGATCTCTCTACCTACATAGCGGTAGTGCCAGGGCTCATAAATATAGCAGGTAATAGCTTCCTTGTTTTTTGGGTAGCTCATGACAAAACCATACTGCCAGGCATGCTCTTTGAGCCACGCTCCTTCGGGTGTTGTAGCCCAGTCCTCGAGTTCCCAGGCAGCTGGCCCACTGGCTGATCTGAAGTCAATGGCGGTACCAAGCTGATGTTCTGAGTGTCCGGCCCGGGCACTGCTTTTTAAGGCAGCCTCGAGGCCATCTTGGTTAACCCAGGACTGAAAGGTTTGTTCCTGATAGCCATAGCTGCGAAAAGCTGATTGTATTTCGAGAAACATCCCTGCGGCTCGAGCTGCGTCATTTAGGGCTTGCAGGTCAGCGAGCATCAGCTGGCGCACTTCTTTTTCGCTGCCAAAGCCAGCCTCAGAAACCTTAATCAAGTCAGTAGGTTGATAGGTTGGGCTAAGCTTATAAATGGTATCAAGCAGGCTGATTTGCCAGTCTGACAGCTCCTGATGATAGGTGGGAACATCGTCATAGCGGCAATCTGGAAGAGGTTGTGCAAGGCCAGAAATGGTTGAAGACAGAAAAATAAGAATGGACAGTCGAAAAAACATGACTGCCTAGTCTAAACAGGCAGGTTGGAATTATTGGCTATCTGGCTGACTAGACTTGTCGCGAAAGTGTCAACTGAGCAAGGGCAAAATCAATGAACATTGTTATCAAAGTTGACTTTTGCATAAGAACTACTTTTAGAAAAAGTCAGAACGGGGCATAAAGGGTATAAAGCCAGCAGCCAGCGAACTTAAGGCTTTCGCTGCGCCCAGACTTCCCTCAAATAGCCCAAGCATCTGCGCTGATTGAGCACTGACCGTACCTGAAACAAGCAAGGCAAGATGGGAGATAGACAGGCTTATATCTGCCTGCCCTGAGGCGGGTTCTACCGAAAGGTTTCCCTGATCCATAATGAGCCTGAAGGTGCCGTGATTCCAATCGCAGAAAGGGTCATGTACCTGCAGTAAAAAGGAGGTGTCTTGAAAACTAATGAGGGGCTCGAGTGCCGATTTTACATCGACAATACGTGCCTGCATTTGATTTGAGGCCCTTGGATAATCAGAGGCGTACTGCCAGTAAAGAGGGTCGTTTGCCGCCAGATGCAGGTCTACAAGGTCTGCCTGACCCTGAAACCCGGCTAAAAAGGCCAATAAGGTTTCTCGTCCTTTGGGCGAAGCATAGGCATAGTCGTGTACTACAAGTCGATTAGGGTCTCTGCTTTCACCATAGTGAAAATCAAAAATGCAGTAAGCATCCTCCAGCAGATAAGCTTTGCGCTCCCTTGTATCCCAAAAGGCTTTAAGAAGTCGTTGCCAGCTTTCTCTGCCTGAATGATTGCGTACAAAGCTAAATTGATAATGTTTTGCCCATTTTTCATAAATGGTTTCCAATGGACTTAGATTCTCTTTATCAAGCCGCAAAGATTCTGTTGCTTTAGCCTCAGGGAGTTTGCCTACAGGTAAGGAGAGATAGCTACCATTAGGAATGCTTTGCCAGCCGTATTTGGCATAATAGTTAGCGTCAAAGGCGTAAAGTAATGTCCAGCCAGTTTTTGCCGCCTTAAGTTGCTCGAGGCCATCCTTTAGGAGCATTTTTATATGTCCCTTACGCCGAAACTCAGGTGCGCTCATAACTCCGGCAATACCCGAAAAGGCGAGCTCCTGTCCGCCCATATGCATACTAAAAGGGTAAAAAACAACCGTACTGGCTAAGGTTTCATCGACAAAATAACCCCTTGTATAAGGTAGCCGCTCATTTTGTGCTTTTATAACCTCTGGATTACTGCTATCCAGCTGTTGAAAAAAGCCAACTTCTCTTAGTCTAAAAAGCTGTTCAGTGTCGTCTGCGGTGAGTGTGCGAATCATAAACTGAAAGGCAAATGCATGTTTCTCTCAACATTGGTTTTGAGCACCATAGTTGTCTGGGTGCGCTCTATGCCCTCGAGCATAAAGAGTCTATCTAAAAAGGCATCAAGCTCTTCCGGGCTTTTTACCCGCACTTTGGCAAAATAACTGTAATTGCCCGCCACTGCATGAAGCTCTTCGATTTCAGGTTGGTTGCGCAAATTTTCTACCAGATTCGCTGCCGGATTTCGCGGTTGCGGAATAATAGCAACATAAGCGCAGATGGGTAAGCCCAGAACCTCGGGGTCAAAAACAGCACGGTAACCTTTAATGACGCCAGATTGCTCGAGCTTGCGAATGCGCTCACCTATAGCAGGTGCTGAAAGCCCAACCTCTTTGGCAATCTGGGCATGACTGGCCCGCCCATCTTTACGCAATATCAAAAGAATTTTTTGGTCAATCGTATCAAACACGCTTAAGTGTACTACGAAATGAAGGTGAAAGCGCAAAATGACTTACAAAATTAAAGTCGGTGCCGTCATGTCCTGAACTTTAGTTTCATAGATAGGCTACTATCTGGATCGTTAAAAATAATCAGTACTGAGATAAGTACAGGTTAACCAGGAACCTTAAAGATGCCTAAATTAAAGTATTTAGTTCTTCAAATATAAAAGTGTTCGAGGCCGCTATACAGAGCTTTTTGGGCTCATCGAAAAAGGCCACCCCACCAGCCTCTCGTACCAGTACCATTCCGGCAGCAACATCCCACGGACTCTGACTGTAGCCAATAAAAGCATCGATTTTTCCTTCGGCAAGCAAGGCTAGCTCGAGTGCTGTACTACCCATGCGTCTTAACGTCTGGCACCCCGCCAGAACCTTGGTCCAGGTAGCGCTGGCCTGTTTTACATCTTCTGGCTTTGAGCCAAAACTCATGGTTACAAAGGCGCGGAGCAGTTCGCTGCCCTCACTCACCCTAATGGCCTGACCATTTTTGAAAGCCCCTGAACCTTTTTGCGCCGAGTAGGCATCTTTGAGAGAGGGGTTCATAATGACACCAACCTCGCCCTCACCCTCTTTTTCAAGACCTATACTTACCGAATAGTGCGGAATGCCCCGGGCAAAATTACTGGTGCCATCAATAGGGTCGAGAATCCAGCGGTAAGGACTATTTCCTACCTGTCCGCCTTCTTCACCCAAGATGCTGTGCTCAGGAAAAGCCTTTGCAAGGATTTCACGAATTTTCGCTTCGGATGCGATATCAAACTGAGTGACAATATCCCGGTGACTGGTTTTGCTCTTGATAGTAAGTTCAGAAGTGTCGCTGTCATTTAACAGCGTCATGGCAGCGTGACCAGCCTCGAGTGCAATCTTTAAAAAATCTGACATGCGTACAGTCTAAACCTCGATTATCTTGAAGCTGTCATCCTGGGCTGCGGACAAGTGAGCAGGTTTGGTATTCTTTGCCGCATGAGCTTTGCCTATGAGATTGCAGAACAAGTCCGAACGGGGAAAACAAGTGCCAGGGCGGTCATAGAAGCCTCCCTGGCTCGAGCCGAACGTGTACAAGCCGAACTAAACGCCTTTATTACTATTGCCCGAGATGCGGCCCTGGCAGCAGCAGACGCCCTGGATAAGCGAAGTGCCAGTGGGGAAGACCCTGGACCTCTTGCCGGTGTCCCTGTAGTCATAAAAGACAATATCTGTACGCAGGGGATCAGAACTACGGCTGGCTCAAAAAGCCTCGAGCACTTCATTCCTCCCTATAGTGCAACCGTGGTAGAGCGCTTGCAGCAGGCAGGGGCCATTGTCGTCGCCAAGGCTAATCTAGATGAGTTTGGTATGGGCTCGAGCAATGAAAACAGCGCTTACGGTGCTGCGCGTAATCCCTGGGATAAAAGTCGTGTGCCCGGGGGTTCTTCAGGTGGGTCTGCCATCGCTGTGGCCTCAGGGGTTGCTCCCTTGGCGCTTGGTACTGATACCGGTGGCTCGGTGCGGCAACCTGCGGCATTTACGGGAATCATTGGTTACAAGCCGACTTACGGACGCCTGTCAAGATATGGCGTGATTGCCTTTGCCAGTTCGCTTGATCAGGTGGGGGTAATGGCGCGAAGCAGTAAAGATATTGCCTTAGCGATGGACGTAATGGCAGGCCATGACGAACATGATGCAACCAGTATTCCTAAAGATAAGCCGCAGTTTTTAGACAACTTAACGGCTGATGCCCTTAAAGGTATAAAAATAGGTCTGGTTTCTGAGCTTTCTGGAGAAGGCAACAGTGAGGGCGTTTTACAGGCACTCGAACAGACCAAAGCTTTACTCGAGCGTCTTGGTGTCCAGGTTGGCGAAGTCTCGCTGCCCAATGCGCCTTACGGTATTGCTACCTATTATCTGGTGGCGCCTGCCGAAGCCAGTGCTAACTTGGCGCGCTATGACGGTATGGTCTACAGTATACGCACAGGTGAAAATGCGCTGGGTCAGGCCGAAGTGATGATGAAAAGTCGTGGCGCGACCCTGGGCCCCGAAGTGCGCAGACGCATACTGATGGGAACCTATGCGCTTTCAGCGGGTTACTATGATGCTTATTATGGTAAAGCGTTAAAAGTGCGCCGCCTGATTGCCAATGATCTGGAGAAGGCTTTTGCTCAGTTTGATTTTGTCATGACGCCGACTACGCCAAGCTCGGCTTACAAACTTGGAGAGAAAAGCTCTGACCCACTTGCAATGTATCTGGACGATATTGATACGGTATTAGCCAATTTGGCAGGGATTTCTGCGGTAAGTGTACCAGCTGGCAAAGCAGAAGGTGAGATGCCTTGCGGTGTGCAGTTTCTGGCACCGGCTCAGCAGGATGAAAAGCTTATAGCTTTGGTTGCGGCACTCGAGCAGACTCAGGGTGACCAGTTTGCGCCTCTAGCAACCAGTTATAGGTCATAGAAACGGTAAAAACCCTGTACGTCTAGCTTTACTACATAAGTGAAAAGGGGAAAGGCTGTCCAGGGTTGTGAAGCATCAAAAGACTCGAGCTTTGCTAAAAATGCCAGCTTCAGGTTATCTTTTATGTTGCCGTCATGACGTAAAAACTGCCCCCAGCCCGAGGAGCCTTGAAAGCGGGTCATGCCAGTAAAGGGTACTCGAGATTCGCCATAGGCAGGCGGAAAAAGTCTGCGGTAGGCGTTGTGGTTATAAAGCCAGGAAACCCCCATAACCTCGAGTGCGTCTGGAAACTGCGTTTTAACATGACCAAAAAGTCTGCGCAGTTCTGCTTTGCGCAAACCTGCCTTGCTCGCGTGCAAAGGGCTCAGGGAATCGCTGTCACAGTTTTGGAAATGAATACGGACTCTGTTATCTTTTGCCTGATAATCGAGGGAAAAGCAGCCAAAGACTTGATGACCCTCAGGCAAACTTTCTGGAGGGGCATGGAGATAAAAGTCTTGAATCCAGTCCAGTCTATCCTGGTGAGATCGTCGGAGCTCGAGCCCTTTTGTAAACACACGCCATTCCTCTGAAAGAGACGCTGCATCTGGCGTACCAAGACCAAAACGACGATGAAAATTGGTGTAGCGAAAAACCGCCTCTACTAAGGCTAAAGTGTGAAACTCAGCTAATATGCTGGCAAAGCGAAGCTGCAAGTCAAAATAATCCCGGAGCCGTTTTGCTCCTTCAGATCGTTCGGGAACGGGCAAGATTTTAAGAAGAGAGGTCTAAAGCTTTATCCAGAATGATATCGGCAATGGCTCTTTTACTCATACGTGATAATTTTTCAAAGTTGCCATCAGGCCTAACAACCGTTATCTGATTGTCATCCCCACCAAAAGAGGTGCCTTCCTGAGTAGGATAGTTCAGGCAGATAAAGTCCAGACCTTTGCGACTTGCCTTATCAGCAGCACGTTCCACACCTTTATCGGTCTCCATAGCAAAACCAACCATGATTTGTTTTTCTCTTAAGGGCTTGAGGGTGCTCAATATATCGGGTGTGCGGATAAGCTCGAGCGTTTGCTCATCACCCATTTTGGGCTGTTTCTCGGTAGCAACGGTTTTTGCTCGCCAATCGGCGACGGCTGCTGTCATCACTAAAATGTCTGTTTGAGCGAAAGAAGTTTGAAGCGCGCCTAACATTTCCAGAGCACTTTCGACTTTTACTAGCTCACTTCCAGAGGGTGGCGTAAGCGCACTTGGACCCGTGACCAGGGTGACCTTTGCTCCCCGGGCAAGCGCAGCTTCCGCAACGGCGTAGCCCATCTTGCCACTACTGGGGTTTGAGATAAAACGAACAGGGTCAAGGTATTCGCGGGTTGGTCCGGCTGAGACCAGCACATGCTTTCCTGCTAGGTCCTTTGGTTTAAACAAGGAAGGCAGCGCTGCCACGATCTCTTCAGGCTCGAGCATTCTGCCGACACCAGCAGCTTCACCTTTGGCAGCCAGGTTGCCACTGGCTGGCCCTAAAAAATGATGTCCAATGCCCTTTAGGGTAGCAACATTGTTTTGCACCAGCGGATGCTGCCACATCTCGGTATTCATAGCGGGCACCCAGATGATTTCTTTTATACCTGCAATGCACAGGGCCGAAATAACATCATCAGCTTTGCCAAGTGCGGCACTCGCTAAAGCGTCAGCGGTTGCCGGAGCAATGACCAAAGCATCAGCCCATCTGGCAAGCTCGATATGACGTGCCTGACCGTCAGCCTTAAACCAGCTCGCCTGATCAAAAACTTCGCTGCCAGTTGCGACAGCTAGAGAGAGTGGGGTAACAAAATGAAAAGCTGCCTCAGTGGCGGCCACTCTCAGTTCGTGCCCAGCCTCTTGTAAACGGCGAATCAGGGCCGGAGTTTTGATAGCAGCTACGCCTCCTGAGGCAGCTACAACTAGCTTCAAGTCTGCCTAACGAGCGGCGTTGGAAACAGTGTAGTTAGCCTGGGCGTTTTGGAGTTTGCGGTCTTGCTCGAGGGTTTTCTTGAGGTCTTCAAGTTTGGGCATATCTTTACCCCAGTGAATGCCCTTATCCATAACCAGTTCTTTTAAGGCAATGGTGACGGTGTTACGGGTTTTGGGGTACTCTTCGTGCTTGAGCGTGCTAGGAATGCCATTTTTGATTTGGGCGGCCCTACGACCTACCACCATAGATAAGCGGTACCTCGAGTCGGTCAGGTTCATTAATTTATCGTAGCCTTCTTGTGCCATTTTGTGCTCCTTTAGGTGCAAACTTAAAACGTTTATTTCTCAGACAGCAAATCAAAAACTCAGTATAAAGGATATTTTGAAATTACAGAGTATTTAATCGTAAACAGGCCATAAACAATTGAAGGAGCATGAGGCTTTCGGTGAACGATGGGCTAAGTATCAGGCCATATTAATACCAGGCCATATAAAGAGATGCTCGGATGCGTGAACATCCGAGCAGTTTAGGTTTAGAAGCTTTCAGCCTGAGGCTGATATACGCCGTAGGTATCTTCATAGAGTAGAGCGATATTAAAGACATCGTCCAGGCTCATACGTGGTAACCAGACAGGTGAGTCAACATTCAGGTCTTCTGCCAGTGTATTCCAGCCAAAGAACGATCTTACATCGTTGTACCAGGCATCAACTGCCTGAACATCCTCTTCGGCAGCGTTGCGGTCAATTACGTTGCGCGATACATAGTACGCGCCCCAGTCCTCAGAGATTGCAAAAGAAGGCGTAGTATTGCTGTTGCCACTGGCTTCCCAGATAAGTTCTGACTCATCTTCAATCTCGTCATAGTCCATTTTCATGTCGAACTCGAGGTAGTCAGCATTGGCATTGGCAGCAATGATGTTGTCATTGAGAACCAGGTCAGGGGAGCGTTTGGCATTATCAACACCGTAGTTGTCATTATATGCAAAGATGCTATTGCTAATTTCAACTTTGGAACTGCTTTCTAACATGATGCCGCTACCGCCGTAAGTGCCAAAAGCATCGTGTTTTTCATTAAAAACGCTGATGTTATTGCTGAATTTATACATAGGCACTTCATCGCCGGTGAAGCTGGTTCCCAGTCGAAAACCTGCACCTGTGTTATTTGCGGCGACATTGTTATAAATGGTGACATCGGCTGCGCGACCAGGGAAGAAGCTAAAGACACCTTCGGTGGGGGCGAAGTTGATGGCAATATTATTTTGTACAATAACCGTGCTATTTACACCTGTGCTTATGGTGAGTGCGCCACTCTCGGGGGTAGGGGTGTCACTGGCAGTTCCCTGACGAACAATCATAGATTCGGTGTCGTCTTTGTAGTAGTTGCGAGGCCCATTGTCGAAAATGATGCCATCGACAATGATAGTGTGTTCGGTCGGTTCACCTCTGGCCTCTTTGAGTTTAGTTGCCCAATCCGTCGTATCGATGGAAAGACGTGTCTGGGTTTCAAAGTTATCGCTGTTGTGTAAACCAGTAAAGATAGTTTTATGTGCACCCCAGGGGTCTCTGGTTTTGAAGTCTGTGCTAAAACCGCCGATTACGCTCACAGGAATGTCAATATCATCCACGCCATTATCACCGCGTCCCGTGTAGCTTCCTTCGGCTATGCACACGACGTCATTAGGCTCGAGCCTTGAAATAATATTCCCTAAATCTTTGGCAGGTTCTTCAAGGGTTGCCGCCCTGCCTCCTCCTGTTTCGATGCTCACAAACTTGGTGCATAACTCCCGAAGGGTTTGAGCCTGAGTGCTGGCCAGTAGGGAAAAACCTATCAGGAAACTTAAGATAACTAAAGTTCTATTTAGAAACATTTTCATTGCTTCCTCCTTTTCGTTTCTTAGTATGCAAAAGTGGCGTTGCAGTAGCGTTGCAGTTTTTTTTACCCAATTAAGGGTATTCATAAGTAACATCAATGTAGGGCTTATAGGGGCTATTCAAAACAGTGCCATTGCCACTTATAAATTCGGTGTAATAGACAAATTGTGCATTTACGTCGCTTCCTGTGTCTTTTAGAAACCTGAGTTTGTACTGACTACGGTTATTGCGCTCTGTGCGGTTTAAGTAATCATCGCGCAGTTGGTAAAGCACAGAACTGCTTTTCCACTCGGCTTCGTCATCACTGCTAATGACATGGGTGGCGTCACTGCCTGATTCGCAGAAGAACTTGTCCAGAAAGTTATCGGTGATGGCGTCGCAGTCAAGGTTTATGGGGTCTTCGTAAAAAGCGCCTGCACTTAAACTTGTGCCAAAATCAATATGCTGAAAATAAATGCCTTGAATGGCGTCGGAATACAGGGAACCATAAGCATAACCGTAAGCAACATCCTTTTGTCTCAGGTAGAGGGTAGCACTCTGAATTTTCAAGATATCGGTGGGTAAATCAGACAAATCAAAACTTAAAAAGCCTCGGTAGGTAAGAGCCTCATCCTGATTCCAGCCCACCCTAATCACCGGACCGAATCTACTTAGGCTCGAGTCCTGCGCTACATAACCATCTTCAGCTGCAATCACTGGAAGTTGAACGGTTTTTTGTCGGGATATGCGAAAATTGTAAGGATTGGTAGGGAGGCTGCTCTGGCTAATAAGATTATTACCTGCTAAATCTTTGGCAACATTGGAGATTGCCCAAAGTACGATGCGACCATGAGCAAAGGGCGAACTGGGGGTAAAGGTCATCTGGGTTCCTGCAGCATTCCAGCTAAATTGTCCAAGTGGGATAGAGGTATCATGAATATCAAAAGCTGCCTGTGTGTCTGCCTTATTCATGGCTTCGCTAAAGCTAATCGTAATGGGAGTGATTTGATTGCCCCCTTCCAGATAACGTCTTATACCAATAGCTCCATCTTCAGGGCTAATGCTTACAATGCGCGGCGCAGTTGTGTCGGGGCTAAGACCAGTTTGAAACGAGATGGGCTCAGTTTCCGTTAGGGCATTACCCTCTTGATCTTCGGCTGTTTCGGGGATGATGATAGTGTACTCAGTTTGACCAAGTAAGTCATCATTGGGGTCGCAGGTTAAAAGTTGGTCGCCGCTTGACCAGCTAAAGGTACATTTAAAAAGCGGTTCAAAAATAATACTTTCTTCTACACTTTCACGGTTCATGGGCTTGCTAAAGGTAACTGAAATATTGCTGCGGACATCAATTTCCTTGGTGCCATTTTCTGGGCTTGTTGCAATGATTCTTGGGAGCTCTGGGGGGGCCTCGGTGGTAAAACTAAATTGCTTGCTACCAGCTAGCGGATTGCCTGTAGGGTCAGATGCTTCAATGCTAAGTGTGTAAAGTGTAGAGCGGGCAAAGCCAGGGTCGAGGGTCAAGATGGTCTTATCGGCAGACCAATTTTGAAGATCCAGGTTTCTATCTGGAGAAATGCTTAGTACCAAACTGCCTATATCTATGGGTTCTGAAAAAGTAATGACGATATCTGCATTTCTATCTACCTTAGTCCCGGTAGGGCTAAAGCTAAGAATAGTGGGGGCGGTTGTGTCTGGGGTAAAGGTCGTGGCAAGTTGCGCTTCTGACTTTTCAGATTCATTCCCAGCAGCATCTTTGGCACTTATAACAACGCTGTAAGTTTTGTCGTTTTCTAAGTTTGTTATTTCCGTACTGTTTTCAGTTTTGTCTACCGTGATGCTTTTGCCAGAGCTGGTATCTACTTCGGTCCAGCTAAGGATGTAACTGGCTAAGTCAGTTTCCTCATTGGCCTCCCAGAAAACCTCGAGCTTCTGGTCGCCACCAAGAACTAATAGGCCACTGGGTACGGCTGGAGCCGTTGTGTCATTGGGGTCAGGTTCGTTTGGGTTATTGGGTGCGGCCTTTTGCGTGCAACTCATTACCAGGAAAAGGCTGATAATCAATGTCAGGAGCAGCTTTAGTTTGTGTTTCATCCTATTACCTCCGTATCTACTCAAATATTTTCGAGCGATGGTTTATTGTCTAAAGTCTTCGTTGCAGTAACGTTGCAGTTTGTCAGTCAAGCGTTTCAGCTGGGTTTTACTCAGGGCAATGTTTGACCGTGTTTACGTTTGACCCTGAATAAGCCAAATGTTTTAAGGACATCAATGAAGACATCTTGTGAATCTTTTTCAGGAAACTGAGGTTTTAGCTGTGTTCACCAAGTTGGCGCAGTGCACGCCACTGCTCAAATGCTGGAATGACCATAAAGAGGGCAAAGGCAAGGATGACCAGTGCAATAAGAAAGGCAGAACTCGAGCCCTCACTCAGCCCGACGTAGAGGGCTAAAAGCCCAAAGGTAGCTAAGAACAGTGCAAGAATGAAACTTCCTCTGAGTTCTTTTACGGTTGGCCCCGTTTTCTTTTGGGTAAGATTCTTGTACGCAACAATTCGCAATTTGCCGTCCTTGCGCTTTTTCGTGATAAGCGCCAGCTGATCATTTTTCTTGAAGTCGCCATTGCCAAGGTAAAGGGCCGTTGTGCCGTCATCAAGCTCGAGGGTATACGTCCTTTGCTGCGTGGTACGCTTACGCCCTTGCGCTTCTCTTCGCACTTTGACTTTAGTGTCCACATGAACACTGGTAATAACAACGCTTGCAATAGTCATTGTTTCACTCCTAAAAAGAGAACAGATGCCTGAGTTTAGGCCTTATGTGAAATAAGAAGATTCGGATAATGATCTTGAAGGTAAGCGCTAAGTCTTTTAAGCATTCTGTTATTTTGGTAAATGCTGAAAAGGAACCAGAAACCCCCGAGAAAGAGCAGCGAGCCTACAATGAAAAAACCAACGGACTTTGCCTCATAGGTGAAAGCTCCGTAGCCTGCCAGGATTCCAAATAGCAAAAAGATGGCGGCTAAGAGGTATAGAAGCTTATGTTCGGAGCTGTCAATACTGTTATGTCGCTGGCTCAGATTGTAATACGCCGCTATAGAAAAACCACGCTGTTTTTGTTTGCCAATAAGAATTAGCTTGTCACCTGCCTGGGCCTCTATACCGCCTTGATACCAGGCATAAGTGGTATCAAGACTTAGAAACGATTGGGTATGTTTCCTCCACGTAGTGGAGTTGGGGTGGTAGGATTCTGCTACTTTCTTGTCAATGTGTGACACAACGCCTTCAACGATTTGCATGGCTTCTCCTTGGGTGAGGGTTTGTACCTTGGGGTGTTTAGGGATGAGGCTCGAGCCTTTTATTTAACCTTAAGCTGGAAAGGATAGTGCTTGTTAGTCCTTGAAGTTTGCTTTGGCAGGGCTAATCAAAGCGTCGCAGGATAAAATAAAGACAAAGGCCTGCAACAATGAGCTCCGCTAAAACCACCAGCAAGTCGATCAGGAGATTACCATTGCTGACAGAGACACTGGCTCGAGTGTAGGCACGCTCACTACTCCCGAGGTAAATGACATCAATCGTGTCACCAATTTTGAGCTTATCCCAGGCATCTTTTTGCAGGAAAACCCGGTCACGCCCTTCCCCAAGGGCTGCTTGCCCATTCCAGGAAACGAGATAATGGGTGCCGTAGGACAGGTAGGTGTTGCGTCTGGTCGTTGCGCCCATATCACGCCATTTTTCACTGGCCTTATCTGTTATAACTGCCTGACTTACGCTTGCGCCAGGAAGCCAGCCGCGTATTTGTGCTGTTTTATAAAGCTTGGGCAGGGTAAATCCCAGCAGAAACACAAAGGCGAGCAAAGCAATGATCGTCAGCGGAAGACGTATGAGCAGGGTGAAGAAATGCTTATCCAGCACACTTTCCCATAAGGGGGGTTTGCTAGTTACCGGGATAGACTGCTTTGGTTTAGGCATCTTTAATCCGCATATAAGCAATGAGTTGAGGTAAGCCGATCAGCAGCATAAAGCCGCCAACAAGTTTAAGAATTAGCCTTATATGAGGAAGGATGTCAAAAAGAGATCTCCACATACTAAAGGGTCTACTCGCTTCTCTTAAAAGTTTCGAATAGGTTTGAATGTCAATGATATGTAGCTGTAAAAGTCTTTGTGGGCTAAGGATAGAACCGAGAATAATCAGTACCAGAGCAAAAATAATTGAGCCAAGATTATTGCCCCAGCGTACATTTTGATTAAGGTTATTAAACGCTAAGCCTTTGAATTCGCCAAAGGCCTTAAACCCTGCCACTACCATGTCGTCTCCGGGGGCAATATGAGGGTTTTTACCAGCGCTTACCTTCACCTGCTGACCGTCTAGCTTAAAGTTAGTAATGGTTTCATAGTAGGTTCTAGGGATTGAGTGGTCACCAACTTTTTCCCGAGTGACTCGGCGTTGTTCACGTTGATTAAAATCTGAAACGGTTCCTTTTATGACCTTTAGCATGCTTATTTCCTCTACTCCGTAACTGACCTAAATACGAGTTCCGGCATAATGAGTGCTATTGGAATGCTAATACTTTGACCATCAGCCAGATGGATTTCAAAGCTGGCGTAGTGCGTGTTCCAACTTGGGCCTTCTTGCAGGGAAACCTTACTCGCTGTACCGATAGCCTCGAGCGCCTCCCAGCCAGCTTCAATTTGAGCGAGACCAGCCCCTATAAACGCTTCGTTCTGTTCATCAATAAAGCTAAAGAGAATGGTTGCTTGATGAGCGGAAAGATCATTCTCTGGAAATTGCAACGTAAACGAAAATTCTGCCCCATCAGCAAGCACAGGTTCTGGTACATTGTCAGAACTCAGGCGACCTGAACCACCCAGAAGGGCGCCATATAGCGGTGGTCGTGTTTCGTCCCGATGCTCGAGCTTCACATGGCTTTGTAAGATGTGACCGTCGGCGTAGTCCATCCGGTAGCCGTCAAGTTGCAAAATGCCACCGCTGTAAAAGACTTCACCTTCTTCTTCAGTGGCTGCCTTCCAAAAGAGGCCAAGCGCCCTGTAATCGGTTTCGTCGGGTAGGGCTATAACATTTATTTTTGCCTCTAAATAGTCACCAGTAAGCTCGCCCATCAGGGAAAAACGGGCCTCGAGGTTTACAGGTTCAAAGTGATTGTCCTGCGCCTGTGCCCATGTCAAAGTGGCCATAAGGCAGAAAACAACATTTCTGAGAGTCAGTATCATTGCAACACCCTTTCCTAGGTTTGTTAATCCTATTATTCGGTAGGGGCGTTGCATCAACGTTGCAGTTATGTGTTAGCGGAAAGCTGACCCGATACCCGTAGACTTTTTATGGGCATATCCACTGAATTGAAAACTTAGGATCGTGTTTCAGATACAACAGGTTCAAAGGGCTATAGCGCTTAAACGCTCATGCTTTCAATAAAGCTCATTACCTCATGCGCACTGGTCATAGCTTTTCCCTTTTCCATGCTGCTATGCAGAAGCGTTTCATCCATCTGTTTTTTGCTTTCCTCAAGTACAAAACGATGTTCTTTTTGAGAAGCCGCCATCAGGGTGACATTGAAGCTTTCACACAGGCGTTGAATAGCGCCAAGCAGTATGGCGCTCTCCGTTTGTTTCCCGAGAGCAAAATAAGTCCTGCCCAGTAAGGCTAAAGCGTGGATGAACCAGAATCTGTTTTCCAGATTAGCAAGGGTTTGAAGACCCTGTAATTGCAAATCATAAGCTTTGCGAGGCTCATTTTGCTCGAGGTAAAGATGGCCCAGATTCATTTGAGCGACAGATTTGGCGTCAAGATCTTTCAGTTCTTCGGCAAGCGATATGCTCTCAAGGTAGGCTGCCTCGGCTTTAGCTGGCAAGTTGTTGTTGCGATAAAGGCTAGAAATATTAATAAGGGTGCCTGCTAAAACCTTTTTGGCATTTTGTTTTCGCGCCAAAGCTATGGTTTCTTCAAAAACAGTCAGGGCTCTGGCCTGATCGCCATCTCTCGAAACAAAGACACCTAAAATGCCCAGTATCAATAAGTGCTGACGGCTATCTTTAATCTTTTTGGCAAGCTCGAGCCCTTCCTCAGCCAGGCTTATCCCGGCTTTGTGATTACCCTGATCAGAAGCGACTGCCCCCAACATCGTTAGTGCCTGACAGGCATCTTTTAACACACCACTTTGCTCTGCTAGCTCTGCGCCTTCACTTAGTGCAGCCTTTGCTTCATCCAGCAGGCTGATTCTGTGCTGGCACTTGCCCTTTAAAATAAGCAGCCTGGCGCTTACGCCGTCTGGCAGAGAGGTACGGTGCTCGAGGGCTCTGTCGGTAAAAGCGATAAGCTCTTCATAAGAACCGCCACTCGTTGCCCAGATGGTTTGAATACTCAAAATGAAGTCAGCGACTTCAGGAATATGGTGCTCGAGCCCAAAAGGTAGGGCGCTGCGCAGGTTTTCTTGCTCGAGCGAAAACCAGTCTCCCCAAAAGCCGTGACGCTGACCCTGCTGAAACTCGAGGTCAGACTGCTCCGCTTCCTTGCGGTAAAAGAAAAAATGACGATCCTTTAGTTGTTTTTCTGTGCCTGAGTCGGCAAGTCTGTCTCTGGCAAATCTTTTTACCAGAGGATGAAGGTCAAATCTGTTGGGCGGTACCCGCTTAAGCAAAGATTCGTTGACCAGCGAAAGCAGGACGGTAAAGTGGGTGCAGGCGACTTCTTCGGCGGCTTCAAGGGTGCAGCCACCTTGAAAAACCGACAGATTTGCCAGCGTTTCTTGTTTCTTTTGTGATAGGCCTTGCCAACTGCGTTCAAGAATGGCAGCGATGTTTCGGTGTCTTTCCGGCAGGTCTGTGTGACGCGCCTCAAACAGACGGTCGTTTTTCTTTAGTTCCTCGGCTATAGCCTCAAGGTTCATTGTCTTGGCCCAGCTGGCTGCCAGCTCGAGTGCCAGAGGTAAGCCCTCAACGTGGCGACAGATAGCGACTACTGCTCTCAGGTCTTCCTTGCTGAGCTCGAGCCTGGGAGCAACGCGTTTGGCAGCGTTTATAAATAATGTGATGGCGTCATAAGACTCGAGTGCTTCATGAGTTAGCTTGCCAGGGCGGGTAGTTGTTTGTTTTGGAGGGTAACTGAGCCCTTCCAGATCAAAAAGCCACTCACTGCCAAGCTGCAAACTTTCCCTCGAGGTCACCAGAATTTTGACGAAGGTGCTACCTTCAAGCAGCTCACCTAACAGGGGAGCAGCCCCGATAAGGTGTTCAAAATTATCCAGTACCAGCAGCAAGTCTTTGTCGGCCAAAAACTGGATAAGTTGGACTTTAGGGTCCTGTCTGGGGAGCAGCGTCAGACCAATGGCATTGGCCAGAGTTGAAGGTAGCGAATCAGTTGAACTTAAAGCGGCAAGGGGCACAAAACATACCCCGTCTTTGTGCGCTTCCTGCCGCTGCCTTGCTAGCTCGAGGGCAAGTCTGGTTTTGCCCATGCCGCCCATGCCAATCAGGGTGATAAGGCGACAATCATCCTTTTCTAAGAGTTCGCCAAGAGACTCGAGCTCGTGCTTTCGACCTACGAACCGGGTGCTTTGCTTGGGCAGGGAATAGCTGGCCTTAGACGAAGCTTGCTGGCTTTCTAGCTGGGAATGGCTTAAGTAGCTTATCTCTTCCTGATTTCTGATAGCCTCTACCAGCTCGAGGGTTTCTTTAAGGGGCTTAGTTTCAGCGTCTGCGTCAAGCTGGCTCTGGAACGCCTGAAAAGCGCTTAGTGCCTGGTCGCTTTGCCCTGCCAGGTAGCTTGCGCTCAGGTAATCTCTAAGCACTTCTTCATTAAGGGGGTCAAGGCGAAGGAGGTCGCCAAGTACCTGGCTGACGCCAGCAAAATTTTGTCCCTTCGCGAGTTTCTGGGCATAAAGCCTTAGGCCTTCCTGATAGCTCGAGGCTAGACTTTCACGCTCGAGTTCCAGCCAGGCAGCATAGGTTGGTAAATCAGCCGCACCATAATCCCCAAAAAAGGGCTGGCAATAGTGCTTACTTAGCGAGGCCCATTCCTGGTTCTGCAGGGCTGTTTTAAAACTTGCCACATCTGTATTCACGACAAATCTGGCCCGGTATCTGTCAACTTCTAAAGCCGCTGCCCAATCATTTTTCTTGGCCCGGTGCAGCAGCAGGCGTACATGTTTTAAAGCGCTGACCTCATCGTCATCGGGTCGAAACAAAAAGGCAAGTTCACTTCTTGAAACCCAGTCCCCCCTAACTGCCAGATAGATCAGCAGTAAGTTGGGGTTATTAAGTCGAATAGATCTGGCTTTTCCCTCAAAACTAAGTCGGGGACGTCCAAAAAATAAGAGCTGTGTTGACATCTTCATTTAGTTTAACAAACCCTCTAGCAAGCCTTCAAAATCTGGTCTTTCGAGAAAACTGCCTGTATTCTGAGCAAGTTTTAGGGGGCTGTTTAAGGGAGTAAGTGCTGGCCCCACAAGACTTTATTGTTTGCGCCAAAGAGTGATATAACCTTAAGCATTGTGAATTGGCTTCCAGTATTTATTTCAATTGGTTTGACAGTAATGGGTTTTGGCTTGGCGCAACCAAAGGCTGCTGATTACCTGCGGGCAAGTGCAGAGGTAGACACGGCTATGGCGACATTTTATATAGAAAATATTTCCGATTGCCTGTTGGAAAGTGTTCAGGTGCGCATTGCTCATAACAGCGTTTATTTCACAAGTGATGAAAGAAGTCTGTATGTGGCCCTCGAGCCGGGGCAAACTGGTACCTTTGTGACCCAGCTCAGTCAGGTGGTAAATGCAGACTGGCAGTGGGCCCTGGACAGTGTCACGCTCGCTGATTGCTCAGACGCAGGAGTTGTTACCTTTGAGCATTATGATTTTGGCAAGCCGGCTTCAGTTGAAGCAGGTGCAGCCGTTCCTAATAATGTTGCACCAGTGACAGGTAGACTGGTTTACACCATACAAAAAGGCGATACGGTTTTTATTATTGCTGAGAAATACGGCATTACGGCTAGAGAACTCATGGATGCCAATGGCCTTGCTTCAGAAGCTCTGATTTTTGGGCATACCTTGACGATTCCTTTGAGTTTGCTCGGTGATGGGGGAACGTTGCGAAATTATGTTGTTGCTCAGGGCGATACCTTGTTTCAAATTTCACAGCGTTTTGGTATTGGGCTCGAGCTTATTCAGAAGCTTAATTGTTTGGGTGATGAAAGTCTGGTCAAGCTTGGTCAGAGTTTACAAATACCACCTGACGGCACGACAGATGTCGTCAGGACATGTTTTTAACTTGTTCAGTAGGTATTCCTGTCGCGTTTCAAAATAGAAATGCAGTGCTTTAGAGAATTTCGCTAGTCAGAAAAAAGGAAATAAGCTCGAGCCTGGATTATTAATAGCCAGGCTCGAGTTGTTGTGGTTTTCAAAAATTCAG
>JAGQHN010000280.1 GCA_020431825.1 Trueperaceae bacterium
TAACTATGAGAGCTGAGATAAATAACACATGAATAGCGTTTAAGTTTTGTAAGCCCGTAACTCAAAAAGCCCAAAATCGTTTGACTTGCCTCCATCTAAAGCGCCTAGAAACTCGAGCCGCTCAAAGCCTGCTTTTGTTAGAAGTTCCTGATAACCTGTCTGACTGTAAGCCTGTAAGGAGGTGACATAGCTGTCAAAGGTTTGGGCAGTTTCGCGCAGTACATGAAAGTATTCAATAAGCGCCTTTTGCCCCTCATCCCAAAATGCCTCGTGCAGTTGGAGATAGGGTTCGTCGGCAAATAGCCCGCTCAGATGTCTTGACCAGGTTTTTGCTGAGGTCGCAAGGCTTTTTACAAAATCAGCGGTATGAACCTCGAGTACCAAAACGCCCGCAGACTTAAGTGCTTTGTAGCTGTGCTGCAAGATAGTCAGGGCGTCTTGCGGCGAAAAAGCGTTTAGTTCACCAAAAATGAATAGGGCAGCGTCAAACTTATTGCCATAGTTGCCAGCTAAGAGGTCAGTGTGCAGGTAGTTTGGAGGGGACTCGAGCTTCCTTGCCTGGGTTTTCGCATAGGCGGTAGCTGCTGGAGAAATATCAATGCCACAGATTTCGAAGCCATGTTTACTCAGGCGCTCCGCATAGAAGCCTGGACCACAGCCAAGATCAAGCACTCGTTTTACTTTTTCCTGCTGAAACAAAGCGGCGAGGTGGGCAACCTGCTTATCTATAATTTCAAAACGGCGACTGGCTCTATCATGGCCTTGATCCAAATGTTCTCTTAGCATCCGCTGACTAAACGCTTCGTCATGCCAGGGGATACGACTTAGGCCCTGCCAGGCTTTCGGATTGGGGTTAAAGAGAGAGGGATGGGGCATTGCCTAAGCTTAAAAAGTCCAGGACTTGTAATGTGCTTCTCACTTGACACGAGAACCCAAGTAGTTAGCTGTTTGCTAACGTCAAAAATGATATTTTAAAGTGGCATGGCTTTAGCTATTTCTGAAGAATTCCTCTACGATGCGATCAACTATCGTTTACCTCACTATCACGAAGCTATTCCCTTCATCCTGGCGTGGTCGCACAAATCAGGTTGTACCTCGACCTTGCAGTGGTTTTTCTGGCATACCGGAGACCTGCAAAATGCACTCAATTATGAAAACAGAACGGGTCTTGTAGTGCATAACTATGAGCGTTTTGTTTTCAAGGCCGATATCAATTACCGCTATGATTTGGGACAGGCTATCCTTGCCGAAAGGCCGATTATAAATTTTCTGCGCTGTCCTTACGAAAGGGTATGGAGCAGCTATCTGCATATTCATAATCGCCACTTTGTAACGATTGAGCAAAACAACCAATACAACAAAAGCCTCGAGTTTCGCAAAGAAGTTCAGGCTTTTGTTTACGGCGAAGATGTCAGTGTTGAGTATCCAATTTCCTTTACCCAGTACCTCGAGTACTTAGATGAGCGGGGTTTTGAAGATATCGACCGGCACCATAGCCCGCAGTACACTCCTCTTTTTGATTTGCCTACGGTCAGGCACTACCGACTAGAGGACTTTGATTTGCTGGCACCTAGGCTCGAGCAAGAGTTTGGTCTCAAAGACTCAGCTGATGACAGGCAGCATTTTCTAAAGACGCATCATGTACCAAAAAAGCCTATGGGTCGGCGTGTGGCAATGCGTCTTATGGCGCTAGGTGTTCCCTTAAACCCAAGTGAGCGGTTTCAGATTCCCAAGGTTAACCGCAAAATGCTGGAAGGCTCGAGGTTTGAGCCACTGATTCAAAAGCTCTTTGTCAAAGATATCGAATTATATGATGCAATTAGCTAAAAGTATCTTGCTAATTGACTTTTGTTAGATATTAAAATGCGGTCTTGGACCTGAAAACTATTACATTTTGACTTTTTAACTCACTACTTCCAAAGTGCCGTTTTTATGTTTTTGAGAAACTTAAAACCGCTCGTGAAAGCGTCCCTTTAGGCGACTGCTTCTATGCCATCATTTAATTTTGGTGTTATACCGATTCCGTTTAATTCCTTGCATTAAGCAAGGAATTAAATGCGAGTGGAAAACAGTCCTGAACCACAGGTAATGACTATGATTGCTGAGTGATGGAAAATCGTTGATGATACCACCGG
>JAGQHN010000281.1 GCA_020431825.1 Trueperaceae bacterium
TCGATGTTGGCTATAGTTCATTCCTTACTTCATCACACCTTGCCATTTGCTTGGTGTGCGTAAGTCCTATATTATAAAGGGTAAAGTTTGAAACAATAAGAATGTTAAATCTTCATAACCACGTGTTAGCAATCTAAATTGAAGATGCCAGCTAGGTATGCATTTTAAAAAGACACCTATGGTTTGCAACCTCGAGCTCTACTTATTTCTGACTCTGCCAAAATACCGAGCAAGAAAAAAAGCCATGGCTAAAGCACCCACAAGAAAAACAAGAGAATGGACATTAAACCCCAACTCAAACGTCACAACATTTAATAAAAGAGAGCCCACTATAAAATTAGCAGAACCCCAAAGGACATTGCTTTCAGGAGAGGATTCGCCAACGCCGGGAGGTTTGGCAAAAGGACTCTGAAAGCGGTTACCACTTACCCCCTGGACAAAATGCGGCACGCCATTCACCAGAAAAAGTGCTGCAAAAAAATGAGCTACATAATCCATGACCTTACCTCCGCACCAGCTTTACTTACATCCTAGCAGAGCCATTTCATAAGACCACTATCTTGGATGAGCTCGAGCCTTCATTATCCCGCACCTCCCAATCATGACGAAATGAACCAGCTTGCCCGTGCTACTATCACATTGACAAGGTAATGGCTAAGGAGGTGAGGGTATGTGGCGACGATTCACCGTGACATTTCTTTTTTTCCTGCTTATGGTTTTATTGACCGCCTGTTCTGGCAATAGTCCAGGAACGAGCGGTACAGCTATGTGGGATAGCGCAAAATGGGATAGTTCAAAATGGACTGAGTAAACCTTTAGCTTTAAGGAGGACACATGAAATTTTCCTGGCGGTATACCTTTCTACTGATAACGATAATAGCCTTGGGCATCTGGGCTTCTGCTGTCACTATTCCTAATAGCTTTAGCGCTGGTGAGGTGATTAGCTCAAGTGCCGTGAATGAAAACTTTTCAACGCTGGCAACGGCTGTCACCGCTAATGAGACTGCCCTAAGCGACTTAGAAAGTCGGCTTTTGCGTTTTGGGAGTGCTGGCTTTCAAGAAACCACCTTTGATAACGAGGTTGAACTGGCGTCAGGCTTTGCAGCGCTTGGGTCTGTTTCGCTTCCTGTAGTGAGCAATGTGAATGTTGTGCTTAATGCGCATGTCTATCTTGAAAAAGTCCGGGGTGGCAGTCACCGTTATGAACTTATTCTGGTCAACGGCGATTGCAGCAGTACAAATATTTTGGGCCGAACCCTTTGGCGTCCAGATAATTCGGGTGATACGGGCAGTTTTTATGCTGATACCCTCACCTTAACAGGGTTTGACGCAGGTGTAACAGGTCCAGCTACTTATACTTTCTGTGGCAGTGATTTTGATGGTGGCGTGTCAGCAACCGCAACACTAAGGGGCTTAACGGCAGTCTGGACACCTGCGGATTAACTCATTGTGCTTATCAGCCTAGACCTTGTCATCCTTTCCTCAGGGTTAGTCATGTAGAAAATAAGGATAGAGGGATAGGATTGCTTTTGTCATTTTCGGGTTTGAGTCAATCCGTTAATGTTTTTGTCTTGTCCTTTTTAAACGAAACCTGCCAGGTAACTGTTATCTGGCAGGTTTAAATCATGACCATGATTGACAATTGTGCGTCCCATTCGGATAAACAGTAGTAAACCTTCCTCGAGCCATTTAAGAGCAACCGATGTCCAGCAAGCTATGCCATCAGCGCTAGCCCTCACTACCCCCACCCCACCGCAATCATGGTTAAATACCCCAACAACCCAACTCCCTATTCAGACCTGGAGATTCCATGACCGTTACCGAAAAAAAGAAGCTCGAGACCCAACTCTGGAACATCGCTGATGAACTGCGCGGCAAAATGCACGCCGATGAATTCAGGGATTACTGTCTGGGCTTTATCTTCTACAAATACCTCTCCGAACGCTTAAACAACTGGGCAAACGCCATCTTAAAAGAAGAAGGCTTAAGCTTTAGCCAGCTAGATGAAAACAGCGCAGAAGGTCAGGAATACTTAGAGGCACTCCGTGAAGAAGCTGTCTCAGAACTCGGTTACTTTCTTACCCCCGCCGAACT
>JAGQHN010000282.1 GCA_020431825.1 Trueperaceae bacterium
AACTCGTTGACCCCACCGAACTGCTCTATTCACCAAATGCAGCTAACCTGATATTTAGAGATACAAGCACCCAAACCTTTGCAACTGACATAAACGGACAGGCTGTCTATGCAGGAGAATTGGCTGACGGTACGCACGTGTTTGCCTGTAGTGCTTTGATTACTGGAGCGACCGGTGGTCAAAACCGCCGCGTAGGTTGGGGAACTGCCGACGAAAGACTATGTCATGTTGTCGATAATGATTTTGATGCTCAAACCAATGATTTCTTCTCTACAGAAGAGTTTCGAGTTCTGGTAGATACCAACCAGTAAACAAACAGAAAAATCAAGAAGCGCCAGGGTTTATCAGAAATCTGATAAACCCTGGCGCAGTTACGAAGTAAACCTTAACTTCTTTGCGATACACACTACCTTTGGCGGCTAGCTAGCTTTGGTTTCCTGGTAGCTAGGCAAAGAAAAATAGAAGGTCGTCCCCTGCCCAGGACTACTCTCGAGCCCAATCTTCCCATTCATTGCCTCAACTAATTTTTTACTAATCGTAAGACCTACGCCAAGCCCCCCTTTATGGCGACTTCTGGCATCATCAACACGGTAAAACCGTTCAAAAATATGCGCCTGATGTTTTCTGGCCACCCCTGGACCAGTATCTTTTACTAAAAAAGTCACAGCGTCTTTTTCACCAGAAAGCTCGAGCCTCACCTCTCCCCCCTTAGGGGTATACCTCAGAGCATTACTCAGCAGATTTGCCAGTACCTGCCCAGCCCGCTCATAATCACCAAAGACCATGGGCAAGTCTGGCTGAAGGGTCATAGCAAAACTAATTTCCTGATCTTCAAACAGCGCAGCAAAGCGGTCTTCGGCATCTTGCGCCAGCGCCACAGGCGACAGGGGTTCAAGATGCAGCTCAATGCTCCCTGCTTCGGCACGCGCAACCAGAAGCAGATCACTGGCAATCTTCCTTAGCGCCAAAACTTCTCGGTTAATAGCCCTCGAGGCCGTCTCTGCTGGCATAATGCCATCGGCAAGCGCCTCACCGTAACCCTGCAAAGCTGCAAGCGGCGTGCCTAATTCATGCGCCACCATCGAGATGAGTTCATGACGATCTTCTGCCACTCGCTGCAAGCTATCACTCATGGTGTTGAAATGCTCGGCAAGACTGCTCAGTTCGTCTTTGCCTTCTATACTTACATGTCCGCCGTAACGTCCCTCGGCGACTATGCGGCTACTTTGCTCGAGTCGCTTAACCCCACTTGCGACCCGCCGTGATTCCCAAAAAGCAAAGCCAGCAGCAACCGCAGTTGCCAGGGGAAAAGAAAAAATAAAGCCTTCAAAGATAGCGCGGCGGCTGTCTCTTTGAATTTCATAAAACAATCTGATTTTGGTATCGGGGTGTAAAAAGGCAAGTTCGGCAATATCACTCTGCAGGTCTCTGACCGGCAATAAGATAACCATGACAATCAAGATAACTTCTGCCAGCAAAATCGCAATAAGGCTATTAAGAAAGAGGCGGGGAAAGAGTTTCATTCCGCTTCCATAAAACGGTAACCTACGCCGTGAAGTGTCTCGATAAAGCGTGGCTTTTCCGGGTCATCTCTCAGTTTTTTTCGGAGTGCCTTTATTCGGGCATCAACCACTCTGTCCATGCCAGAAAAGTCTGGGCCCCAGACGCGTTCTAATAGGCGATCACGGCTCCACACCAGACCAGGATGTTGGGCCAGGGCTAAAAGGAGATTAAACTCGAGCTTTGTCAGGTTTACGCTTTCTCCTGCCAGTTCCAGACTGTGGTTCTGCGGATGAATATGCAATTCACCGTAAATCAAATCATCCTTGATACCTGTGCGGCGCAGCAGTGCCCGAACTCTCGCTACCACCTCACGCGGACTAAAGGGCTTAACCACATAATCATCGGCACCTAGCTCGAGCCCCCAGATTTTATCCTCCTCACTTGATTTTGCGGTCAGCATAAGAATAGGCAAATCAACATAATCTCTGCGAATATGCTTGGCTATTTCTAAGCCGTCCATTTCAGGCAGCATAAGATCAAGCACAATCAGATCGACCAGCG
>JAGQHN010000283.1 GCA_020431825.1 Trueperaceae bacterium
TCAAATGTTAACTTCCGAGCTAAAATCCAAATTGGAGATTTCGTATGTCTAGATTCGGTAATGACCCTCTTTCTTTTTTTAACGCTGTCTATGAAGCTACCCCGCCCTGGGACATTGGCATGCCTCAACCTGCTATGTCTGACCTTCTTGCCACCTATCCCCCAGCTGGTCCAATCCTGGATGTCGGTTGTGGCTCTGGGGATCTCTCGATTTACCTGGCCAGGTTAGGACATAAAGTACTTGGTGTGGACTTTGTTGAGGCTGCCATTACAGGTGCGAACAAAAAGCTTGCCTCACTTCCGTCAGAACTTGCCAGTTTGGTGACCTTTAAGGTTGCTGACGCTTTAAAGCCTTCCCTTCTCGAGGAGCAGTTTGGAGCTATAGTAGACTCTGGCTTTTTACATCTTTTTGATACTATGCAGGGTGAGCGTTTTGTTGCTGAACTTGGCGAGATACTTCTTCCCAAGGGCCGCTATTATTTACATGCTTTTTCTATTGACTTTCAAATTCCAGGTGTACCCCGAAAGATTGATGCTGATGAGGTGCAAACCTTATTTACCGCTGAAAAAGGCTGGCAGATAAAAGACATTCAATCTGCCCAGTTTTTAAGTCGAGTAGCAGAGCCTGTTCCTGCTATATGTGCTTGTATTGAGCGGCTGTAACGTTAACATTCTCGGTAGACCGTACAGTCACAGCACAGCACTCTTACTACACTCTATACATGCAGCTGCAAAAAAGACTGAACTTGTGACAAGGACTGTTTTACTTATTAGCCGAAGCTTTTAAACCCCTGTCAATGTACGCAATAAGCTTTTTTGCAGGGGGGCTATAGCGCAAAGAAGGGGTGAATCTCTCATATGAATGCAGAACACTTACGAGGTCTGACCTTTACCATCGTCATAACCAATGTATTCGCAGCACTGTGGGGTTTTAGTGGCAGTATGGCTCTCTTTGGCCTTCTGCGTATGCTGATGATTTCCGTAGTTGTAATGGTTACAGCGATCTGGTTTGGCATTGCCTATAGCTTTTTAAAGCGCGCTAAATCAGCTCCGAAGACAAGCAGCCAAATGAAAAATCCTTTTGGCACCCTTAGTTACAGGCTGGCTGTGATTGCTCAGTTCATTGCAATTCCAGTCGTGGCGCGGATACTCACGACTTCAGGCCACGCTGAAGCAATCATTTCTGCCGTTGCCATGATTGTCGGACTCCATTTCTTTGGTTTGATTCCTGCTTTTAAATCCTGGCAATTTGCTGCTGTTGGGACTGCGATGGTTGCACTTGCCGTGCTAAGTCTGGCTCTGCCAGTCTATATAAACCTTCCTTCTGGACTAAGCCTTAATTTACGGCAGATGCTTATTGGCTTTGGTTCTGCGTTTATTCTCTGGCTAAGTATTATTCCCACCGTTCTTAAAAGCTACCGCGAACGTCTAAGAATTGTAGGCTGATGGTAATGAGAAAAACCGTCTTTGCAATCGGTCTAGAAAAGAACGCTAGCAAGGCACTTTAACTAACCTTTCAGTTAGGAATGATTCCCATAGCAAGGGATAAAAACTCGACTATTCCAAACGATAAAGAGGTCTTGATACGATGCCAAGCAGCCCGTTTTACCTTTGAAATTGAAGCTTAATCCGCGGTTATAAAACTGCCTCGAGTGAACTAGATTTACCAGCCTCAGATGCTGAGGTTGAAGCAGAGGTGAGCCTAAATCATGATCATTACGTATGATACTGGCAGATACCGGACCCCTTTATGCTCTGGCGATGAAGTGGACGCCCTGCATGAAAGGGCCTAAACTGTGGCGTTCTTAAGTCTCCCCCTCACCCCCTCAACATCAAAACAAGCTAACTGATTCTCCCGCATCATCTTCCCTGCTAACGAAATAGCCTGCGCTTCAGTCAAATACCCCTCAGCCACCTCAGCCACTAAAGCTCTGGCTAACCACTTTCTTGCCTGGATGGAATAAGCCAGAGCCGCACCAGGCCAAAAGGTATCGCCTCCAAAAGCAAAAAGCTTGTTACTGGGTACCGCATGAATAAAACTGCG
>JAGQHN010000284.1 GCA_020431825.1 Trueperaceae bacterium
TCAGCTAGCGTGAAGCGGTTATGGACCGGGGAATAGCGTTTTCATTAAACTACTTTTTTAACTTGGTTGTACTTAGTACTGACCCAGCAGGCCAAAATTCATGGCTCTAGCCTCGGCACGTTTATAGACAAAAACCCCAAGCACAAAGTAAATCAGGGCATTTAGAACCAGTAAAAGCCAGGCACTGGCACCAAACGCCACAAGAGATGTCCCAGAAGTCATCGCCTCTCGGATCATGCTCGAGGCACGCACCACCGGAACAAGCTCGAGATAAGGCGAAAGCCCCACTGGAACTGCCACCATAGCCAAAAAGATAAACTGGGCAATCTGCAAAAAGGCCTGTATCTGCTTAAAAATAAGCGCCAGGCCAGCAATCATAAAACCAACGCCAATCATGCCCAGGAGCGAAATAAGGAAAAGCGGAATGAGGGTCAGCCAGTCAAAACGCAGCCACTGACCACTGGTTGCCATAATCAGAACCAGGATGACCGCATAGACAATAAGGTTGAGCAGAATCGTTGCCAGCATGCGCGAAAAAAGAATGAACCAGGCGGGTACGGGCGACATATAAAGTTGCTCGAGCGTCCCGCGGGTGGCTTCGGTAGTGATTTCCCAGCCAATGCCCTGCATAGCCATAAGCGTGAGAAACCACATAACCGTCGTTACGATCATGTACTGGGTATTGGCTTCGGCATTGCTTGGGTCACCTATAAACTTGATGCCTAAAAAGAACATCAGAAAAATGGCATAAATGGTGACGATCATGCTGATGGTATTGGGCAGATAACGCCGCATCTCAGTCGCCACCTTGCGTAAATTAGCACTCACAACATTAAGCAAGAACATAGTCGGTCTCTTTTCTGCCCTTTACCAGCTGACGGAAAACCTGCTCAAAATGAATGTTAGTCCGGTCAATCGCCTCAACCGGGGTGTGCTCGAGCCGCAAAATATCCATGAGGGTATAAATAGCGTCATCATGCTCTAGCGTGACTTTAAAACTGTGAACATTTTCAGCCAGAGTGAGCACTTTAAAGGTGCCTTTAAGACGGGCAATCTGGGCAGGACTAAGGGCAGTGCCCAGTTTTACCTCATAGGCTTTGGTTTCAAGCAGCCTGAGTAGACTATCAACCCGGTCATCAACAACTACCTGACCTGCATTAATGATAATACTGCGCTCACAAAGATCTTGAACGACGGGCATGTCATGCGTACTTATGATGACGGTACGCCCTTCTTGAGCGATCGCTCTGAGTAAGTCACGCACTTCATAGCCTGTCTCAACATCAAGGCCCAGGGTAGGTTCGTCCAGCAAGATAGCTTCGGTACCTGCCAGCATAGCCACCGCAATTGCCAGCTTTTGCTGCATACCCCGTGAAAGATTATTCACCAGTTCATCGCGCTTGGACTCGAGCCGAAATTGCTCTATAAGTCGCTCAACCTCTTGGCTAACTTCGCGCCGCGAGTGACCACGATTGCCCGCAAAGTACTCGAGGTTTTCTTTGACCGTCAAGCGCCAGTAGAGATTTCGGTTACCCTCTAGCACGGCGCTGATACTGCGCATGGCCCGTTGTCGCTCTTTAACAATGTCAAACCCCTTCACTTTTACCGTCCCGGCGTCAGGTTTAATAAGGCCACAAACCACTTTGATAGTTGTGGTTTTTCCGGCACCATTTGGGCCTAAAAGCCCAACAATCTCACCAGGCTTTATCTGAAAACTTATTCCCTTAACGGCAGCAACTTTTTCATTGCTACCGCGTTTCAGGTAAGACTTAGTTATAGTTTGAAGGTCAATGAGTGTCTGCACCTGCTGCCCCTTGCCAGAGTCGAGTCTGTAACTTTATGCGCTGCGAATAGCAATAAGTCTTCCACCTATGTCGTTACGCCACGAAATTTCTTTTACTTTCCACCTGAAACTTTTTACTAGTATGCCTGCGGCTTACCCAAAGTACTTCCTACTTTAGAGGGACGTTCTCCCTCGAGCCTCAAGGCTAGACTTCTTAAATACTGAGCAAAACGCTGACGAAGCTTCTCAGAGACAAAGC
>JAGQHN010000285.1 GCA_020431825.1 Trueperaceae bacterium
TGGCAGCCTGATAGTTAGCGTCAAGCTCCAGTGCACTCTGATACGCTTCTTTAGCTCTCTGTAGGTCACCCGAGCCATTACGACTTTCATAAGCCTGACCAAGGTAGTAAAAGGCTTCTGCGGTTACTGGCGGTAGCAAGGCCCCCTGCTGCGCACGCTGCACGGCTTCATCAAACCTGCCTTGCTGGATATAGGCTCGAGCCAGATAGGTATAGAGCGGTGGCAGGTTAAGCGAACCAGGAATATTAAGGGCTTGCTCAAAATAACTTACTGAATTTGCTACCTCGCCGCATTCAAACATAGCAATACCAAGATTTGAAAGCGCATCAAGCGAACCCGTATTTAAATTCACGGCCTGGGTCAATTCGTAAACCGCATTATTACAATCACCTAATTTGTAGTAGGCATTACCGACATTATTATGCGCCGAACCACTGCTAGGATTTAGCATAACCGCTCTGCGAAATGACTGTAGTGCAAGGTCCATTTCATTAAGATCGCGGTAGGTTTTGCCCAGATTGATATGCATAACTGACTTTGCGCGGTCAGTTAATTCTGAGTTATTGGCAAGCGCTACGGCGCGCTCGAGTGCGTCTCGAGCTCCGGCCAAATCATTTTGCCGAAATAAAACCACGCCTTTGCTGTTTAAAACTTCAGGATTATTTGGGTCTAAAGCCTCTGCATTTTGCAGGATCGCAAGGGCATCCTGGAGCCTCCCAGGGTAACTGTTGGGGTCGCTTACATACTGCTCCTGATAGGCCAGCGCTAACTGGACATGAGCAGCTACATTATTTTGATCAAGACCCAGGACTTTTTGAAATTCCTGAATCCCTGCATCCCAGGCACCCAGACAGGTAAGCGCCTTACCTTTGCCCAAGAGCGCTGCAATATTTTCAGGTTCTTGTTTAAGGGCTTCTTGAAATACGGACTGGGCAAAACTACAATTTCCTCTTGCAAGATAAAGCTCACCGTCACTAATATAATCACTAGCAGTGCGGTCCTGCGCAAAAGAAAAAATACTCAGCAAACTAAATAAACTTATAAGGACACGTTTTGAAAATGTCACCCTGGCCTCCCAGTGGAATCTGAAACGGGGTATTTTAACAGGTTCAGCGACCCAGTTGTAAATCGTCTAAACTGCGATTCAAGCATTAATTCTATCATTACCAAAGTCTGTGAGAGCATTGTGTGCCAATATGAACCTTCACCCCGGCTATTCTTTAAATTAAATAATCAATAGCAGGTGCGTAGCTGCTGCGATAGTGAAACTTTTCGGCATATTTAACCCCAGCCTCGCGGCCAATTTGCGCCCTTGTCTCACGAAAACGCTCCGGCGTAAAATCCCACTTATAGAAGTTGGCGTAAAACTCTACGGCCTCAGCAGCTAGATCAATTTGCTCCGTAATATCGACATGCACCACGGGTCTCGAGTACGCTGAAGAAATATACTGAAAGAAACGAATCCCTGAGCGGTGAGGCTCAAAAGGCTCGGGGCTCTCCTCATTAAGAATTTTAGGGATGCGGGCTAGAGTAACAGCGTCAAAACTGATTTTTGCAGTCATTCGGTGATCTGGATGAGGGTGATCGTCTGGCCAGGTGATCACAGCGTCGGGTCGGAATTTGGCGTAGAGCCGTGCAAGTGCCAAGCCCTCTTCTCTCGAGCCTGTCATGCGGGAATCACCCATATCAAAAAAATGATGCTCTGCACCGACCTTTTTTGCAATCCAGTCACCATGCTCCTGACGAATACGTCTGACTTCCTCATGACTATGCTCGACAAATTGACTCGCCATTTCACCATGCGTGGTCCACACAAGCATGACCTCATCACCACGTTCGGAGTGTTTTTTCAGAGTACCAATACAACCAAGCTCATCATCTGGGTGGGCAAAAACCGCTAATATTCGCATTTGAACAGTCTAACCACAAAGCTCTGAAAGCTAAGTTGGCTAAGCATTCAATTCGGTCTGAACACCGTAATTAAGTACAACCAAGTTAAAAAAGTAGTTTAATGAAAACGGGAGTCCCCGGTC
>JAGQHN010000286.1 GCA_020431825.1 Trueperaceae bacterium
ATATGACCTAAGTACGTTAGCGCGCCACTATATAGTCAAAAAAGTTGAAGGAAAATGAATAGAATTTAGCTTTAAGTGTTTATCTGTCTTTTAATTTGGCTAACATTATCACAAGCAGACTTAAGGATGTCTTATTTCGGTTCAGGATAGTTAGCTAACACCTTCAACAATGACTAACCTATTCCTACCTTGCTGTTTGGCCTTGTAAAGCGCTTCATCTGCGATATGTAGTAGGGAATAAACTTGACCATCGTTTTGCCATAAACAACCAAGTGAAAAGGTAACTTTCCCCAACATTTGCCCATTAAAGCTTAGTTTAGCCCTTCAACTTTTTGCCTTACGCTTCTAAATCCCATCAGCAATCATGTCAAGTTCATCTTTGTTTAGCAGGATGATGCAGCGGTAACCTGACTCAATAATGCCATCAAAGCGAAGATCAGAAATGATTTTTGAAACGCTTTCACGGGTACTGGCAGTACCTTCAGCAATAAGCTCATGGCTAGCTGACACCATGATCTGACCCATTTCGTTAACATTTCCTAGTGCTGTAGTTGAAAGTTGTACTAAATAGCGTGCTACTCGTTGCCGTAGGTCCCCAGCTTGCAGGTGATACTCATAGTCCATCAAGCGTTTCATTTGGGTTGAAAGCGACTGGGTAATCATAAATAAATCTCTGCCATTAATAAGCGCTGGGTTGATAGCCTCAACCTGAGCACTGGTAAGGGCTTCGGCTAGATCAAGCCTTGTTTCCCCGTTGAGAGCTTCCTCACCAAAAAAATCACCTGGCTCAAGATGCCTAACGGTTAGTGTCCGACCTTCTGGCGTCATTTTGGTAATGCGAATGAGACCCGTTTGGACACGAAAGACCGAATTAGAAGGATCACCAGGATGAAATAAGCTTTGTTTGCGACCAAGCCTTAATCTCTGACTTGGGGCGCTAAGGGTTTCACTGTTTATGTCTTTCAACATCTTATTTCTCCTTCACCTTGCTTGAACTTAAAGCTTAATCAACCTTGTACAAGCCTTATACAAAGACTATACAGCATTTGGCTTAAAAAACGAAGGGGTTGGCATACATAAATAGGACTTAGTCAGCTAAAACCCTTTTATAAAGGGGCTTTCTGTGCAATAATGAAGAGCTGAGTCAATATTTTAGTAGTCAAAATATTCGACGAAGGTTGTACAGGCGAGGTGTTTTCTACGATGGATGACCGTAAATTTACCATTCAAGAGGTTGAGGCACAAACGCAAGTTCCAGCCGCAACCTTGAGGCAATGGGAGCGTCGCTATGGCTTCCCAAAACCCGAACGTTCAGACAACGGTTACAGACTCTTTAGCTCATTTGATATGCAACAAATCGAAGCGATGCGTGACTATATTGAGGACGGCATGGCATCGTCTCAAGCTGCAAAGCTGGTGCAATACCAACTGGCAAAGCCACTTTCATCCTTAGTAGGCTCGTTTGATAAATATACAGGTGCCTTAACTGAAGCATTTTTAAATCTGGATGAAGCCAAAGCTAACCAGGTTTTGAGTGAGGCTCATGCTCTGCATAGTGTTTCAGATGTATTTACTCATATATTACAAGCAAGTGTTTTTGACCTGGGAGAGAAATGGCATGCAGGTGAAATTGATATTGCCACAGAGCACTTTGCCAGTAATTACGCGCAAGCAAGATTGCGCAGCCTGTTAAATAGCCAACCTGAATATGCTGCAAATACGACCATCATTGTTGCCTGTGCGCCTTTTGAGCAACATGAACTTGGTGCACTCATGCTAGCCGTAATGCTTCGGCAAGCAGCGTATCACGTCATTTATTTAGGGGCCAATACACCCGTCAAGGACTTAAAAATCTTAAGTGAGCGATCAAAGGCAACTGCTGTGCTGATTTCTATTACCACTGAAACTGCTCTCAAAGAACTTCTAAAAGAAGCAAAGCTATTGCCTAACCTTGCACCCTTTGTTGCTTTAGGTGGAAATATTGTTAATTCAGCTGCGTTTGATCCTC
>JAGQHN010000287.1 GCA_020431825.1 Trueperaceae bacterium
CTGCACGTTATATTTGGCACCGGTCCAGTTGGATGCTGGATAGCCCAGAAACTCATAGAGCAGAACCAAAAGGTGCGAGCGATTAACCGAACTGGTAAACGACCAGACCTGCTGCCAGAAGGGGTTGAGTTAAGGGCTGCTGACGTTACGAATCCTCAGCTGGCTGTTGCTGCGGCTGAAGGTGCTGGCACTATTTATCAGGCACTTAATCCGCCTTATCATCTCTGGCATCAGTTTTTTCCTGCGTTACAAAAGGGGGCATTAGAAGCAGCGAAAGCGACCGGTGCAAGCTACATTTCCATTGAAAATCTGTATATGTATAATGCTTCGGTACCGATAACCGAAACCTCACCAATTGCGCCTCAATCAAAAAAAGGTGAGCTAAGGACCAAAATGGCAGAAGAGGTACTAAACGCCCACCTGAAAGGCGACGTTCGTGCGGTGTTGTTGCGCTCGAGTGACTATTATGGTCCTGGTGTACTTGGCTCGGCATTAGGAGAAAGAGTCTTTGGCAAACTTGTCTTGGGGCAAAAAGCTGAACTTGGGGGTTCTGCCACCACCCCTCATGCCTGGGCTTATATTGAGGACGTGGCAAAGGCAGCAATCACCCTCGCCTCGAACGAAAAAGCCTTTGGCAAAGTTTGGATTTCACCTCATGCACCTGCAGTTACGCAAGCTGAAGTGGTTGAGAAAACAGCTCGGATTCTGGGCAGGGAAGCCAAATTTACTGTTATCTCTCCCCTTATGATGCGACTTGCTGGCTTTTTCATTCCTGAAGCGAGAGCCTCGGTTGAAATGATGTACGAATTTACCAAACCCTTTTTGGTTGATTCTTCGCAGATTGAGCTTGGCTTTGGATTGCACGCAACGCCTGTAGGTACCGGATTAGAAAAAACGGTCACCTGGTATCAATCCCATTTGGCGAAAGCATAGGTTGTCCAGAAGTGGTTTTAGCCTTGATAAAAGAACTTAAACAAATGCGCCTGCTGAAACCATAACAACTTGACCCGTAACACCACTGGCTAAATCAGACGCTAGATAAGCCGCTGTTTTGGCCGTTTCTGCAACAGTGATGGGTCTTCCTAGAGGAGGCGGTGAGGGTTCAGGCATCCTGCCCAGGATTGCCTCGAGTCCTGCTGTTGTAAGCTGAATAGTTGCTGTCTCAGGCATGGCATTTCCCCGGACACAATTCACACGAATCCCTGAGGGGCCAAATTCACCTGCTAAGGACCTCGTAATGGATTCAACAGCGCCGCAAGCAGCACTAATACCCGCCATAAAGGCAGCAGGCATTACATTCAGCGTCGCAGACAAGGTAATGATACTGCCGTGCCCCTGGCCTTGCATGACTTTGGCTACTTCTCGGGATGTTAGAAAGGTTGAACCCACAATTAGATTGATAGGTTTAAAGAAATCTTCCAGGGGTTGAACGGCTGACAGGGCTGGATAACCAAGGTCTTTGGGGGGAAGACCAATGCCGTTAAAGGTAATATCAAGAGAGGGTATTTCTTTAGCTATGTGCGCAACATAATGACCAACTGCTTGCGGATTAGTCGCATCAAGCAGATGAAAATGAGCGTTTCCCCCTTGCTGTTGAATCTCGTCAACCAGCTCACTCAGCTTTGCTTCATTTCTACCAGAAAGCCAGACGTGCGCTCCTTCCCTGGCAAACGTTCGGGCAACCTCACTGGCGACGGCTCCCGTAGCAGCAAAAATCACGGCGTGCTTATCTTTGAGTAGCATATAAACTCCTTAATCTTAGCAATGCTTAGAATTTAAGCATTGCTAAGATGATAATATCTAAGCAATGTCAAGATCTGGTTCTAAATCACAATCTGGTTCAAGAAAAAGTTATCATCATGGTGACTTAAGAGATGCTTTACTGGAAGCGGCAAAAGAAATGATCGCTGAATCAGGTGTCGAGGCTTTAACCTTAAGAGCGGTTGCAAGACATGCAGGTGTAAGTACGGCAG
>JAGQHN010000288.1 GCA_020431825.1 Trueperaceae bacterium
GCCTATAGGAAAGATGCGTATACGGCTCGAGCCTGCTCATAAAATAGCTTATGTTCGTATTACTAAAGCCCAAGTCGCTTTTCCCGACATCTTAGCCGCTTATGATGCAGTTGAAGATTATCTTGTTAAAAAGGGAATAAAGTTTGATGCGCCAAGGGAAATATTCTTTGCTGATTGGGATAAGACTGGTGATAATGAGCCTGTTTGTGATGTCGCTTTTCCGTTTAAGGCTTGAATGTTTGTTTTGACTCATTGAATAAACCTAGGCTCGTGCTATTACCATAATTGGCACGAGCCTTTAAATTTCTGATCTTTGAAACCGATCAGCTTACAAATGGTTCAAAAAAGCGATAATTACCCTTGGGTATAATACCGGTACACTCTTTAGAGGATGGCATCTATGGCAGTAGCAAAGTCTTCATCTCAACCTTTTTCTTTAGTTACCTCTATCCTCGATGAAAATGCCTTATTAGAATTGGTAGCTACAAACTATCCTCACCTAGGGGTTAAACAGAGTCGACTTTGGCTGGTCGGAACGACTGATACTTACGTGATCAGCACAAAAGCTGAACTCTATATTTTAAGAATCTACCCAACTGAAAGTCGAACCAAAGAGGATATTGCCTATGAACTCGAGGTCCTTCTATATTTAGAGCAAAAAGGCGTGGCAGTTTCTGTCCCTATACAACGGGAAGATGGTCACTATTGGTCAAGCCTAAACGCTCCAGAAGGCTTAAGACCTTATGCGTTATTCAGCTATGCGCCTGGTAGAGAAGCTTATCGAGAAACAGATTATTCAGAACGGTTTGGAAAAAGTCTTGCCCACCTACATTCTGCAAGCGATAATTTTAACGCTCTCTATGAACGTTTTGCTATTGACCGCTTCATTTTGCTTGAAAGACCAATGCAAAGGCTAGAACCTTTATTGAAAGATAAACTTGCCTATTGGGACCAATTTGCCATCCACGCAGAGCGGCTTAGCCAAGCTCTTGAGTCGCAAAGACAAGACCTGACTTGGGGTTTTTGTCATGGCGATAGCTTGGGTAGTAATGCACATTTGATGGGTGAAACACTTACTCACTTTGACTTTAATGATTGTGGACCTGGCTGGCGTGCCTATGATCTCGCTAGTTATCAGTGGATTAAACGTTGGCAAGCACCCAAGATATGGGAAGACGACTGGCAACAATTCCTCCGTGGCTATCAAAAGGTTCGACCAATTTTGTCCCATGATCTTAAAGCTGTCTCCTTATTCGTAGGCTTAAGAGAGTTCTGGACTATAGGTCAACAGCTTTATACTGCCAGAAGACAAGGTCACTGCCGATTAACGGATGATTACTTTGCCAAGAGGTTAGCGTTTTTAGCTACTTTGTGATCCCAGAAGGCATCTCAAAAAGCATAAAAGGAACATATTGACGCATAAAGTTGAGAGATGGACTTAAATGAAAAGCAATGGAAACGGTTAGAAAGACTCATACCTGCAGGCAAATCCAGAGGTCGTCCCAGGCTAGATAATCGTAATGTGCTCAATGGCATTTTGTGGATATTAAGAACAGGTGCACCGTGGAAAGATGTCCCTGAAAGATATCCGTCCTATCAAACCTGTCACCGAAGATTTCAAGAATGGACAAATGAGGGTGTGATGCCTAAAATCCTAGAGCAGTTAGCTCAAGACTTACATGAGCAAGGCAGTATTGATTTAAGTGAATGTTTTATAGATGCCACCTTCGCATCTGCAAAAAAAGGGGTCTTGATGTGGGTAAAACCAAATTCAGAAGGTATCATCTTTTGTTTAAAGATGATACCTCTAATGCGGTAAAGGAACAAAGCTTATGGCCATCACAGACCATACTGGTCTTCCGCTCGCCCTTGACACATGCAGTGCTAGCAAGCATGAAGTCAAACTTGTCCAAAGCACTTTGCAAGCAAGGTTTATCTCCCATTTACCCGAACGACTTATAG
>JAGQHN010000289.1 GCA_020431825.1 Trueperaceae bacterium
GATACAGTTTTCATAGGTTAATTGTAGCAGGTAGTAAACGAAGGGGCTTAACGACCGAGTTCAGGGGTGCTGACGATAAAACGATTGATTAAAAACATACTCCAACTCCTTTTTACATTTGCAACTAAACGAGTCAGTATCCACTTGCAACGACTGATGCTAATTGAGGCTCCCCGCCAGTAGCCCTAAACTAGGGATGCAAAACCAAAAAGGAGGAAGCCTCATGAACTATTATACGAAACGGCATAAATACTATTGCGGTATAGATTTGCATACTAGAAAAATGTATGTCTGCATCATGGACGATAGTGCAGAGATCTTATTCCATAAGAATATGGATGCTTGTAGAGACCCCTTTTTAAAAGCAATAGAACCTTATAAAGAAGATCTCATCGTAACAGCAGAATGTACCTTTAGCTGGTACTGGCTAGCTGATCTCTGTGAAAGTGAGGGGATTAACTTTGTCCTGGCTCATGCCTTGGGAATGAAAGCTGTTAATGGCGGTAAAGTCAAGAATGATAAAGCTGACTCTGAAAATATTGCTCACTTGTTAAGAGGTGGCAATTTGCCCAAGGCGTATGCCTACCCTAAAGAGATGCGGGCCACCAGAGACTTACTGAGAAGACGCATGCACCTGATGCGAAAACGTAGTGAACTTCTAGCTCATGTACAAAATAGCCATAGTCAACATAATCTAAAAAATGAAGGCATAAGCTCTGCCTATAAAGGACAAAGAGATAAGTTGCTGGGAAACTTTGCTGATCAAAGTATCTGTTTATCGGTGAAGATGGATATAGAAACCATCAAACACTATGACAGCCTGTTAGCCCAAACGGAGCGCTACTTGATTGAACAGGCACGTGTAGATAATCCCCAGCTGTTTAGCCTGTTAAAAACCATTCCTGGCATTGGTGAGATCCTGGCTCTGGTTATCCTCTATGAGGTTCATGATGTAAACAGGTTTGCCAATGTCAGTAAATTCCTTTCCTATTCGAGAATGGTAAAACCTAAGAGAAGCTCTGATGGAAAAGCCAAAGCCAGTCTTGGATCTAAACAGGGTAATGCTTATTTAAAATGGGCGTTTAGCGAAGCCAGTGTGCTGTTCTTAAGAAACCATCAACCGGCTAAAGCTTATTTTGAAAAGCTATCTGATAAATACGGTAAAGGCAAGGCGCTATCCCTGCTTGGTCAAAAACTTGCCAGAGCCTGCTTTCAAGTTATGCGTACTAAGCAAGTCTTTGATGCCAAAAGGTTTTTACAAGACTTAGCAATTTAAGTCTTAGTTTCTTCTACCAGCTTTAAGCCCTACGTTTAACTGCTCACCAAGGCTGAACTCTAACGCTCATTGAATAGACCTGTGGCAATCTAGACCACCCCTTTATGAGTTGAGACATGAAAGCCTGAGCCATACGATTGATTCGATAAAGCTGGTTTACTCCATTAGCTTTGCTTTTGCAGAGCAGCCTTGCTGCACCTGAATACAGGATTTTCCTTAACTGGACTAATGAACCCAAGCGTTTGATTACCGTATTCAGGTTATTAATTGTTTCTACGGCACTCTATACAAGTGACCCTCGATATGTGGTTTATGCAGCCTCTGGGCTAGCTAAGCTTTGAAACCAAGTCAGTTTTTGTCTGCCTCTTTTAAGTAAAGTCCCATAAGCAAGTCACCGACTTATCCTCGATCTTAAGCGGTTTTTCTTTTTACTGCTCTTGACAACCGGGTGCCTCATATGTGGTTAAGCATTTAAAAGTCAACTATTAAAGGGTTATTACACTGTATAGCCAAAAGCCAGTCACAAGGAAAAGGCTTTTAAGGTACTTCTTGTAAAAAGTAAACAAGTAGAAGCC
>JAGQHN010000028.1 GCA_020431825.1 Trueperaceae bacterium
AAAGTTCATATGGCCGTAGATACGCTGGGACTGCTATTGAGTCTTCTGGTTAAACCAGCGAATGAGCAAGAGCGACATCAGGTAAAAGAACTCGCTGGGCAGGTTCAAGCAGTAACAGGTGAAAGCGTAGAAGTCGCCTTTGTTGACCAAGGTTACACAGGTGAGGGTGCTGCTAATGATGCTCAGGAACATGGCATCAAGCTCATTGTGGTTAAGCATGAAGAAGCTAAGCATGGCTTTGTCTTACTTCCCAGACGTTGGGTTGTGGAACGTTCTTTTGCCTGGTTAGCTAGACTCAGACGTTTAGCTCGTGATTATGAAAGACTTCCTGAAACCCTTGCTGGTCTTCATTTCTTAGCTTTTTCTATGCTCATGCTCAGACGTCTTAGACCCTTCCTTGGTTTGACTTTGAGTGCATAACACCCTCTAAGACACTAGCACCTTGCATTCAAAAATAACTGTGCTATAAATCTAGGGGGTAATTGTTCTCTTTAAGTAAAGATGCGATCTGCTTGGCATCTATGCTGGCATTATTTTCAAGATAGATTTGATAGGCTTTTCTAAAGTTTAAAAGGGCCAAGTCCTTTTTGTCTGAAGCATGATAGGTTTCACCAAGCTCTTGAAAGGCGTAAGCTTGCCAGATTTTATTGTTTGATGTTTGTGCCAGGGCCAGGGCCTCGTTTTTTGTGTTCAGGGCTTTGTCAATCTGACCAAGGTTTCTTTCTGCAATGCCCTGATTCAGCAAAGAAAAGAACAAATGATAACAGCTTAAAGAATCTTCCCTCGAGTCATCTTGTAGCTTTTTTGCTACGCTCACCGCTTCTTTTGAAAACTCGAGGGTTTCTTTCCAGTTCTCAAGGCGTCCAGACACATAGCCTCGGTGCTGAAGAACATTACTGATAGCTAGGTTGTCATTTTCAGCTTTAGCTATTGTGTATGCCGCCTCAAAATAACCATCAAAGTCTGTCTGCTTGCACTCGAAGCGAGTGATGCCTAGCAGGCTTAAGATAGCTGCCTCGCGGTGACGATTCGTTATTTTTTTAGCTAAGACCAGGGCTTTTTCATAGCTTCTAAAGGCAGCTTCAAAATTGGCATAGAGACCTCTGTAAGTATCACCAAGTCTTGCATACAGATAATGTGCCGCCTCTACATTGCCGAGTTTTTCAGCTTGCTCACTTGCTCTAATGAGCAATTTTAGTGACTGAGGGCTATGGCCTCTTGCCAGATAGTACGCGTCACCAACAGAGAGTTGAGTCATCATGTCTATAAAAACATCGGGGTCTTCATACTGCGCGGTTTGTACACTGCCCAACAGATTGGCGATTTCGGCGTCAAGGGTGTCAAAATCTTTTTGGTGCTTTGCTAGAAAGGCCTTGCCAGCGTGCATCATTGTGGTGGCGCGCAAATTGGTATTGGCTTTTGCAAAACTATAAACCAGATCGTGCAGTCGGTAACTGATGACATCGCTGCCTGCCTGGGCTTGCCTATCACTAAGACCACGTTTTTGCAACTCTATAAGGGCATCTTCGGTTGCCAGCTCGTCTCTTCTCAGTGCAAGGGCGAGCAGTTCAGGGGTTGTGCTGGTTGTGTGCAGACTGCCGCAGCCCAGCAAGGCTTCATAAGCAGGATCAGAAAGGGTTTTGGCTGTGGTACTAAGCAAGTTTGCGACGCTTTCGCGGCCTTCTTCGGCAAACTCGGCAGGCGTTTTCATGCTGTGCGGGTTTTCTTTGATGCGCTCTAAGAGATCTTTGTTGCTCAGACCTTCGGCCAGCAGGGTTAGGCCAGCAATACGCACTGCCAGAGGGTGATCGCCCAATAGGTTACAGAGCTGGTCTGCATATTTACTTTGTTTGTCTGCAGGTTCTGGCGTTTGTTTGGCATTGTAGTTTAAAAGCTCGAGGGCATCTGTGCGTCTAAGTCTGCCAACGTCCAGCCGTTTAAACTGGCTGTAGCGCTGGCGCGCCGTAACAATGAGCGGAAGCTCGGCAGGCAATACCTCCTGTAGTTTTGCCAGGGCATAAGCGTTCCAGGCATCATCCAGAATGAACAGAGAAAGGTCTGCAAGGAGGTGTCGCAAGGTGACTTGTGGATTTCTGGTTTGCTTAAGTTGTTGCTGTGCATTAAACGCTCGGCTAATGGCGTCAAATAGCGTTTCAGGATTATCATCGCCAGCTTGCAACCAGAGGATATTGCCTCTGTGCTCGTCTAGCCAGTGTTTGGCAAAACTCGCCACCAGCGCAGTTTTGCCTGTGCCCCCAAAACCGTGTAACAAAAGCCGTTTGTGAGTCTGCAAGTTGCTTTCTATTGCATTGAGTAAGTCAGCTCGCCCAATCAGTTTTTCTGCTAAGGCGGGTATATAGGTATCCGTTTTTAGAATAACTGCGGTTTTGCCGCTTGAAAGGCTCGAGCTTTCAATTTCTTTAAGTAAGGTCAGCGTATCAGCTAAGGGCTCGACATCAAGCTCGTCTTTTAGTACCCGACGCAGGATTTCAAATTGTTGCACAGCCCCTTCGGTGTTGCCCCGTTTGTGTTCAAGAAGCATCAGTCTACGGTGAACGTCTTCGTTGAGTTTGTCTTTGGCAAGAATTTGTCTGGCAATCTCCAGGGCTGCCTCATACTCGTGGGCAAGTTCGAGCGATTTAAGCTTGCCTTGTAGGGCGCTTAAATGAAGTGCGCTGAGTCTCGAGCGTTCAGCTGCCACCCAATCATCAAAGTCGGCAGCCTTTTTGACCTCGAGGCTTTTTAGAAAACTAGGATCAGTGCTTTCATTCCAGCAGGCTAGCGCCGTTTCATAATCTTCTGCGAGCAGCGCTTCTTGAAAGGTTTTGACATCGCTACTTGCTCTTACGCTAAGCAGTTGCCCGTCAGCGATCAGCCACTGATCTGCCCCTGCTAGATTGCGCAGTTCAGATAGGGCAACCCTTACGCTGGTGGTTTTGGTGGTTTCCCATAAAAGCTCAGCTAGAAATTTTCGGTGTACTGGCTCAGTCTGATAGCTGAGGTAACAGAGCATAGCCAGTGCTTTTGACCCAGGGGCTACCAGCTCCTTACCCTGATAAAAAAGTCTGGGTAGTCCAAAGAGTTTTAGCTCGAGCATTCGTCTTAGTTTACTACAGTAGTTAGTTTACTAAAGCAGGTTGTTTTTGCGTTTACCTGAACCTGATTCCGGGCTTTTTTAACAGCCCGAGGAAAAATTTTGCGTTTTTTTAACACCCTTTTTTCTATCTTTTAAGCATGAACTTTAAGGAGGTTCAGCTATGAAAACCAAATGTTTTTTTCTACTAAGTTTGCTGCTAAGTGTAGCGCTCTTAACAGCTTGTCCCAGTCCTAAGGCCCCTTCTGCTAGCTTAGGTCTGGAACTTTCATCTGCCGACGTAACTGTGTTACAGGGCTCGAGCGCAACCCTGAAAGTTACCGTAAAAGCCGAATCCAGTCTTAAGGAAAATGTCAAATTAGAACTGGCGGGTCTGCCTGCCGGGGTTACAGCAAGTTTTGAACCTGAACTCACTCAAACAACCAGTATTCTTACGGTGACGGCAAATCAGGGCGCAAAGCTTGGTCAAGCGCAAGTAAGCATAAAGGGGAGCATGAGTCAGCAGGGTGCTGAAGCTAAGTTTAGCCTGACAGTGGCTGAACCAGGCTCTTCTGACACCTTTAAACCCAGTCAAAACCCTTCGGGGATAGAGCTTAGTTTAGACTCAGTTATTTATGAAGATGGTCAGATGCTTACGGTTACCCTCGAGTTTAATGGACATGCTGAGCCGAAAACCATTCAAGAGGTTGTACTAAGTGCTTCAGCCGCTCAGGATGTCGAACGCGTAGTACTTAAAAAAGTGGCTGAGGGCCGCTATGAATCTGAGAAACCGCTTTTGGTAAAAACGGCGACAGCTAAGGTGGGGGCTGTAGATGATGTATTTACGCCAAAGGCAGGAGAGACCTTTTACGCGCTCTATTTCTTTGATAAAGACGACAGTGCTTTAGCAAACCTAGAAGAAGATCTTGTTTTTGACTTTGCACTTTTCCAGAGGGCTGAAAGTCAGGCGCCCAGTAAGGTTGATGAAAGTGTGGCTTTGAGCGAAGATGAAGCTAACTTGCCTGAGGGGGCCAGACCTGTTGGCACCCTGATAACCAAAGAGGGCATTGTACAGATTGCTACGACTCAGGTACAGCTTTATGCCCGTGATGATGAAACGGTTAATGCCTTTCTAAGTCGTACGGGGGGGAAAATCCTGGCTCGTCAAGCAACTCAGGATAAAGAGTCTGTTTATCTGGTTGAGGTTGATCCCAGTAAGCTCGAGTCACAACATCTAGCCCAACTGCGAGCGTTTTATCAGGAATCGGGTGAACTTGTTGCCAGCAGGCAATCGGCTCTCGACATGGTTTATTTTGTTATGTACTACAGGCTCGAGGGTTTTGCTGTTGCTGTTAATCCGCGAATTCAGTATCAGGGAGCACCCACATTATCTGCAACAGAAGCAGGTCAAGTTACCCACACGATGCGCATGCTTGGTCCTGCTGGCGCAACCTGTATTCCAGGAGATGCCAGTCGTCCTTGCGTTGAAAATGTTCCTGCTGTTTGGGCCTTTAATGCCCTCTGGGATAAAGATGGTGAACACATCAATACTGCCGTGCTCGACATGGGTTTTGCCCCAAATGCAGATTTTCGGGCGCCGCCATCTGGTGACATGAGAGAGTGCGATATGACCGGTTTTGGGTCTCCGCTCTGTGACACTGGTAGCGCTCAGGGCTCACCAACAGTTGGTAATAGTTTTTTTGGCGACAGATCATGGCACGGAACGGGTGTTGTCAGTACTATTGGAGGCATCGTTAATAATGGATTTGGTGCTGCTGGTGTTGCGGGACAGGTTGCTGTACCAATGCTTTATAAATATGACTTGGCAGCCTATGCCTTTGATATAGGTGCAGGTATTCGTATGGCTGTTGATGACGGTGCTTCCTGCATCAATATAAGTGGCGGCTATCCTTGCCGGGTACTTACCAATATCGGCACAGACTTTGATATTTGTAGTGCTGGCGGAAGAGCCGGGATCTGTGCGATTGTTACTGCAGGTGCTCACGCTGCCGCAGCCACAGTTTGTGCTGCTACAGGCTGGATTCCTTTTGTAGGTGCGGTGGCTTGTGGCGCCGCGACGAGTAGCGCGGTTGCAGCTACGGCTGCCTGTGTTAGCACCCTAGCCTTTGGAGATTTAAGAAGTCCTATGGCAAGTGCCGTGAACTACGCAACTCAGTCAGGTGTGCCGGTCGTGTCTATAGCAGGTAACAGCTTGAGTTCAGCAAGTTTGCCTCCTGTGATTAGAGACCTGGTTGATTTATCAGATCAGCGTACAGAACGCTGGGGTATTGTTCCTTCGGTCTTGCCGAATGTTATAACGGTTGCAGCAGTCGATTCATCCTTAAATAATGCCCACTTTTTCGGTGACCGGGTTGATATATGGGCGCCGATTAGTTCAGCCTATATGGCGCCTTCTGACGTCACTAATCCTGCTTCGCCACTTACCCAAAATACAATCGGGGGAACCAGCGCTGCGGCACCTTTCATTACTGGATTGATTGCCAATATGCAAGCGGTAAATCCAAGTTTAAATCCACGTACCCCAGGACTATCAAGTGCTCAGCGTCTGGCAATCGTTCCTCAAATAAGAGCTCTGCTAACTGATGAGGCAAATAGTTTTAGCAATGCTGAATTAGTCGCTCTTGGGTTTAGAGATCAAGCTACCGTACGCCGTAAGTTAGTGAATCCTCTGCTGGTTATACAAGCTGCAGCTGGTCCAGATATTCCTGATATTGCCAGCCTTGGCTATGACACCTCTCTAAATTTTAGTGAACTGCTTAGTCCTGACGATACCGAAGCGCAAGCTCGAGCGATTGCTTCCGGAGAAACCTTAAGTGGCACTATTCTTAGTTTTAACGACAGTGGCACAGCAGATGTCGACTGGTACAAATTGAGAATGCCTAACGCGACCGGCAGAGTGTATGAGGCCAGAGTAACGCTCGAGTACCCCAGGGACCCGGCTGGAGACGGTGTTTATTTAGAGGGAGAGCATTTTAATCTGGTCAGCCGCGGAGGTGTAACGGTATACCGAGTTTACGGGGCGGCCAATGAAGAGCTTAGTTTTGCCATAAAAGCTGCTGCTGGTGCAGACAATGTTTACAAGGTTTCTTTAGGGACGCCCACCCTGCTCGAGCCAACGGTTGAAATTGCAGATTCAGGAACGCTTTGTGAGGGAGCAGTCAATTTGCAGGTTGCAGTTACCTATCCAGAGGAGCGTTTTAGCGTTGCTAACCCAACCATTGTGTGGCGTAATGTAGCTACAAATGGCATTATTGGTACAGGTAAAAACATAAGGCCCAGCTTGCCCGCTGGTACTTATACCGTCGAAGTGCGAGTGTTTAATGACGCAGCTTTAACAGACCGTAAAACCATCGTTGTTGAAGACTGTACCGGAAGCCCGCCAAGCTCAGTTGCCATAACCAGCCCAGTCGCTGATATTGGGATAAATGATCCTAACTTTGCCTACGATGGTTATGACAGCACGAAAGCCATGTGGTACAAGGATGTGACATTAACAGGGAATGCGCAAGACCCCGATGATGGCAGCCTGACAGGTAGTGCACTTTCCTGGAGTACTGACCGGAGCGATCTGCAAACTGCTCTGTTAGGAACCGGAAGTAGTTTAACTGTGCGCCTATATAGCGATGACTGCTTCGGTTCAACACATGTGATTACCTTAAGGGCAACAGATAGCGACGGTAATTCTATTATTACCACCCGAATTATCCGCATTTGGACGCTTTGCTAGATCAGATAAGGTAGCTACTCGAGGCTAAAAGATAGATTTTGAGATAACACTCAGAGTCTATCTTTTCCAAGATGCTATCATTCTGGTAGGGTTCTTATCGAATTTGAATTTGAGTTCCTAATGATTTGTGATATGAGGACGTTTGGGATAGTTGCCCTATCTGACTTTTTACACTTTAGACTAAGGAGCAAGCTTCCAAAAAATTATCTTTCAAAGGATGTTCGCACATCTTGACAGTTTACTAATATCATCAGTCAGGGATATCTGGTACCACTGAAAATTTACATGTTCTTGGTTGATATATAACTGATGCAGATAGAGAATCGGTATGAGATGGTGAGTAAGGTAGTGGAAAGCAGATGAGACAAGAAAAAACCTTTTTACTTAAACTCTGGACAGATTCGGCTGACCACGTACTTTGGCGGGCAAGTTTAGAGAATGTAATGACCAAAGACAAAGCATATTTTGCAAGTTTGCAAAGCCTCTTTGAAGATCTTGCCGCTCTGACAGCTAGTTTTCATCAGGAAATGGAAGATATGAAAGTGTCTGAAAACCATGACTAGAGCTTTCTCTTGAAATCAACTGAGTAGTAAAAATGTTTTTAAAGTAGGATTGTACAGTTTGTAAAAACATTTAAAACAAAGTGCGGAAAAATCTTTCCGCACTTCTACTTTAATTTAGAGTAATAAGTGTTTTAAGTTGTTGCCCAAAGCATCCCTCTAAGCATAATCTCTCTGGCTTCAGGCACCTCAAAGTCCTTTCTGACATGTCCAAGCGATGAATAAAAGACGGGGGCCTTGCCGTAGCGGCGTTTCCAGACAACTGGCATGACCACGCCTTTAATCCAGGGAGCATCACCGTGTTCACCCGAGAATGTGGTAGTTGCTAAAACCTCATTACTTGGGTCAACGTGCATGTAGTATTGCTCAGACTCCATTTTAAATTTGCCAATACCTTCCATAATGGGGTCATCTGAGCAAGCTTCGACTTCATAAGAAATAATGTTACCGGGGTGGGCAACCCACTGACCACCCACCATAAACTGATATTCGACGTTATTCCTGAAAGAATCTGCCATGCCGCCGTGCCAGCCAGCAACGCCTACACCTGCACGAATGGTTTTAAGTAAACCCTGTTCCTGCTCTTTGGTGATGGTGCTCATTGTCCAGAGCGGAACAATCAGATTTAAGCCTGACATATAGCTTTCATCGGTGTAGATATCTAAATCAGAGACGACATCTACCTTATAGCCTTCCTTGCTTAACAATTCGGCAAACAGTTTGGCGCAGGCTTCGGGTTCGTGACCGTCCCAGCCGCCCCAGTTAATCAGTGCGTGTTTTTGGCTCATATTAGTCTCCTAAATCTCCTCCGGCTACGCCAATGGGCAAGGGTGCAGGGCGTTCGCAGCTCGAGCCTATCATGACCTGTGTGCCAGACTCTGACGCCTCATGCATGGCCTGCATGACATCTAAAACATGAAAGGCCATGTCGCTGTGACAGCGGTGGGGTCGACCTGTAGCCAAGGCATAGGCCAGATCGGCTGCTCCAATACCCCGCATATTATCGGTATAGCCGTTTACGAGTTCTTGCTTGTTCCAGTCATCGCGGCGAGACATGCTGAGGGCAACATCGCCTCCAAAGGTATTGGGGTCAGGCACCTGCATGCTGCCCTTCTCGCCGTGAAGTTCAATCGGATGATTGCTGTGACGATGCACGTCAAAACTCATCACCATTGTAATGATGGCGCCATTCTGGAAAACAAGCGTACTCGAGACATGGGTAGGCACTTCAACTGGAATAATTTCACCCTTACGCAGTTCGCTGGTAATGGTTCGGGTAGGGTAAGTGGTAGCCGCTACAGAGCTTACGGCTTTGACCGGGCCAATCAGTGTGATAAGTGCAGTCAGATAATAGGTGGCCATGTCAAATACGGGACCGCCCCCTTTGGCGTAGTAAAAGCCAGGGTTGGGGTGCCAGCTTTCGTGACCAGGGCACATCATAAAGGCAGTTCCGGCTACAACCTTGCCTATAGCACCTTCATCAAGCAGCTTTCGGCAAGTCTGGATGCCTCCGCCTAAAAAGGTATCGGGGGCGCAGCTAACGCGGAGCCCGGTGCTAGTGGCGAGGTCTACCACTGCCTGACCCTCGTCACGGTCAAGGGCAAAGGGTTTTTCCAGATGCACATGCTTACCTGCCTTAAGGGCCTGCATGGTAACTGAGGCATGAGCCTGCGGAATGGTTAAGTTTAAGATAATATCAATGTCATCCCTTGCCAAAAGTTCATCGACACTGACCGCTTCGATACTCCAGGTTTCGGCCGCTTTTTTGGCAGCCTCCATGTTTAGGTCAGCGCAGGCAACAATATCTAAAATGGGGAAGGTCCTTGTGGCATTAAAATAGGCCGTGCTGATGTTGCCGCAGCCTATGACGCCGAGTCGTTTGGGGGTGTAGGTAGTCAAAAAGTACTCCTTGAATAATTCTCTTGCTAAGTTTAACGCCTCTTAAAGAATACTTGCCTCACTGAAAAAGACTTTTCTGTCCTTAATCGGGGTAGTTTCTCCTATAATTTGTACATCATGCTGGAAAAGGATGGTTTCAGATGAGGTACCCAGCATAAGCTCGAGCCTGCCGGGTTCTAAAACATAGTTCATGGTCTTATCATAGTAACCAAGCTGATTGGCGAACAGCTTGATCTGTACCGTTTTGCTTTCACCGGGCTGTAGGCTGACACGCTGAAAGCCCTTTAGCTCTTTGACGGGTCGGGTAACACTTGCCTCATGATGCCGGGTATAGAGCTGGACAATCTCATCGCCTGCCTTTGTGCCAGTATTTTTGACCTTTACAGTCAGACAAAGACTGCCATGTGCCTGAAGCTCACTGGCGCTAACACTGAAATCGGAAAGCTCAAAGCTGGTATAACTCAGGCCAAAGCCAAAGGGGTAAAGAGGCCTATTGCTTTCATCCACGTAGGGACCATAGGGAAAAGACTTGGCGCCGGAAGGTTTGTGATTATAGAAAAGGGGTACCTGACCCACGGTTCTTAACACGGTAACAGGGAGTTTGCCACCAGGATTAATCCTGCCAAAGAGAGCGTCCACCACGGCGTCAGCTCCTTCTTCACCGGGCAGCCAGGCTTCTAAAATAGCGTCGGCATTTTCGCTGATCCAGGGCGAAGAAACCGGGCGACCATTGATAAAAACGACCACGACAGGTTTGCCCGTTGCTACAACTGCCTTGACCAGGTCTTCCTGTACGCCCGGCAGCGTTAAGCTGGCGCGGTCACGAAATTCGCCGGTAGAACAGCTTTTACCCAGACCAGATTTATCACCTAAAACCAGCAGGCAAAGGTCTGACTTTTCAGCTGCAGAGACTGCTTCGGCGAAGCCTTCGGTGCTGTCGCCCAGGACCTCACAGCCTTTGGCATAGTGAATCGTTGTACCTTCAGAAACAGCATCACTAAGTGCTTCACGAATGCTTTTCATGGGTACAAATGTAATATCCAGATCGGCTGTTTCTGGCATAGGCATATTGGAAATGCCCTCACCGTGCATCTCTCGCAAGATTTCAATATGGGCAGGGTAAGAATAGTCGCCCAGCATATTGCGGATATCATCGGCATTTGGCCCGATGAGTGCGATGGAGCTTAAGCTATGGCTTAAAGGCAGCGTTTGCTTATCATTTTTTAACAGCACAAAGGACTTTTCAGCGATGTCTTTAGCAAGCTTGCGCTGCGCTGCCGTGTCAAACACAGATGGGATCTTTTCAGGCGCAACATAAGGATTTTCAAAAAGACCCAGCTCAAACTTCATTTGTAAGATGCGCCGTACGCTCTGATCTATGAGTGCTTCAGGGACTTGTCCTTTTTTTACGGCCTCGAGTATAGGCTCACCATAACAATCGGTACTTGGCAGCTCTACATCAACTCCGGCGTCCAGGGACATGAGCGAGGCTTCTGCTTTATCCCTGGCATAATTATGGTAGTTATAAAGACTATTAATCGACATATAGTCAGATACCACGATGCCGTCAAAGCCCCAGTCATCACGAATCAGTTCGGTCATAAGATAGCGAGAAGCACTCACCGGAATGCCGTCCAGTTCATGGTAGCCAGCCATAAGAGAGCGAGTATTGGCTTCTTTAACGGCTGCTTCAAACGGGTGCAGGTAAATTTCGTGAAGTTCGCGTTCTCCTATATGTGCAGGTGCCCAGTTAAGGCCGCCTTCGGTTACGCTGTAACCCACAAAATGTTTGGTCGTAGCAATGACGCCGTCGGCTAAACTTTCACCCTGTAAGCCCCTGACATAAGCCACCCCCATTTTTGCCACGAGGTACGGGTCTTCGCCAAAGGTTTCTTCTATACGGCCCCAGCGTGGGTCACGGCCTATATCCAGAATAGGGGAGAGTCCCTGATGAGCACCCAGCGCACGCATTTGTTTGCTGATTTCTTTCGTCATAGCCTGGGCCAGCTGGGGTTCCCAGGTACTGGCTAAGCCAATGATTTGTGGAAAAGCCGTGGCGTTTTGAGCAGTATAGCCGCTGCAGCATTCTTCGTGAATCAGGACAGGAATGCCAAGTCGGGTTTCTTCGGTGAGATAACGCTGAAGTTGATTGCCCAAATGCGCACAGCCCTCTGGGTCAAGGCTGCTGCCACCTGCCAGTCTTGTGATTTGTCCAATGCCTTTGGCAAGTTTATTTGTGACCTTGTTTTTGTCTAAGGTTTGCCCATCAAGTAATTCATAAATCCAGTGGCTACCCATCTGCGCAATTTTTTCCTCGAGCGTCATCAGACTGAGCAGATTTTCGACCCGCTCAGCTACGGAAAGGCTCGAGTCCTGATAAGGGTGGTTGCTTTGCTTCATGCTCTCTCTTTTCTTAGCCTTTAACCGCACCACCTGTTAAGCCAGCAACAATATAGCGCTGCGCCAACAGGAAAAAGGCGACTGCTGGGGCAAGATTAACCGAGATAAAGGCCAATATCTTGTTCCAATCGGTTGACCACTCTCCGCGGAAGTTGACGAGCCCCAGCGGCCAGGGGTGCACAGATGGGTCCGTACCCAGCATAATCAGCGGTATGAGGAAATTGTTCCAGGAATTGACCAGCGTTATAACCCCGACCGTTGCCAGAATCGGCAGAGACAGGGGTAAAATAAAGCGAAAGTAAAACCCTACATAGCCAATGCCGTCAACCCTGGCTGCCTCAAAAAGTTCATAAGGCAGCTGTTCAAAAAAGCCCCTGAAAAATAAGACCGAGCCCCCCAGGCCAAAGGCAACCTGAGGCAAAATAACGGCCCAGTGGGTATTAAACAAATTAAGAAAGCTATTGTTAATGACAAAAATGGGCACGATGGCGGCGGCAGCCGGAAACATAAGCCCCAGGAGCAAGTAAGAGAACAAAAAATCTTTGCCCGCATACTTAATATGGCTAAAGGTATAGGCTGCCATCGAAGCAAAGATGAGTACCAGCAGAACCGTAAAAAAGGAGATGTTGAGCGAGTTAAGCGCGTATCGCCAGGTTTCAGGTGATCTAAGAATCTCCCCGTAAAACTCAAAATGAATTTCACCAGGTAGGCCCATCGGATTTACCCTTAGTCCTCCAAGCGTTTTAAAGCCTCCCATAACTGTTGCCCAGATAGGCAGTAAGACAAAGATGGACAGCGTGATTAAAAAGGCATATTTAAAGAAATAACCAAGGTTTTTGCTCATGACTGCTGCTTCCTTCGGAACATGCTTTGCTCACCCATGACAAAGTACTGATAGGTAAAGCCCACAACAATGCTGATGGTAAAGAGGATGATACTGGCTGCCGAGGCAATGCCGTAGCGCTGCCGTCTGGAAAGACCCCATTCATAAATAAAGGTCGCCAGGGTCTGTCCCTCTTCGGGTGGGGAACGTCCGTAAAGGCCAATAATCAGGTCGAATGCCTGGAAAGAACCTAAAATAGCAAAAAACAGGGAAAGTTTTAAGGCATAAGAAATAAGCGGTATCTTTACGTAAAGAATCGATTGCCAGTTTGATGCGCCGTCAATCTGAGCGGACTCGAGCAGTTCTTGTGGTACCCCCTGTAAACCTGCAATATAAATAATCATGTGGTAGCCAAAGTACTTCCACACCAGTGCCAAGAGCACTGCGGCAAAAGACCAGGTTTTGTCATCTAAAAGAAAATAAGGGCCACCCAAAAACCTTTCGTAAAGGGGGGCAAGCACGCCGTTACGGCCATCCAGCATATAAACCCAGATAAGCCCGGTGGCAATTTCAGATAAAACAAAAGGCAAAAAGAAGATGAGGCGAAAAATACTGTTAAGCCTCGAGTTTTTATAAATAAGCAGGGCGCAGAGCAGTGCAAGCGGTAACTGAATAAAAATAGAGGTTGCCAGCAGCAGAGTTGTGTTTCTAACGGCAGGCTGAAAAAAGGTGTTAAGCGTGCGCTTGGTAAAAAGCCAGACATAGTTGCTGACGCCTTGCCAGTCGGTTAAAGGGCCATAGCCTTTATAGGTAAAAAGGCTCATATAACCCGCACCAAAAATAGGTAGCACCACAAAGACTGTAAAAATAAGCACGGCGGGCGGCAATAAAATGAAAACGGCAGCCAAGCGACGCCGACTTTCTTTGCTGGCAGCCCGAGACTTCCTGCGTTTGGTTGGGTCGTTACTCAGTGAAGCCATAGGCTGCTCCTAAAGGTAAAATAATAAAAAGTCATAAAAGAAGCAAGCTTGGGTCTCGAGCGTCTCGAGACCCAAGTTAAAAGGTTTAGCGGAGTTCCCAGCTTTCTTGAATGAGCTCAGCAGCCGTTTGTGGGTCGATGTCTCCGGTAGCAAGTTTGCCGGAGATATCATTGACCACGCCGCCCACATCAGCACCCAAATCTTGATCCAGGAAAATCTGGTGCCACTGTGACTCAGCCAGGTTACGTGAAACTTGCGCTAAGAAAGGATCAGTCAGGCCAGCATCTGAGCCTACTGCCATAGGAATGTAAGCACTGCGTTCGCCAGCTTCAAGTTGAACTTCGGGGCTGACATAGTACTCCATAAAGCTAACTGCTTCATCTGGAGCATTGGGGCCAAAGACAAAGCCGTTGATGCCACCCAGCGTATCGGTAGCACGACCGGCGCCGCCTTCTACAACAGGGAAGTTGAACATACCGAGTTCGTCATTGCTCAGACCTTCACCGTCGGCAGAGTTGCCGCGCTGGGTACCCAGATCCCAGTTACCCATAAGGTGGAAAGCCGCACCGCCGTCACCAAAGAAGCCAGAAGCTTCAGGATAGGTCATACTCATAAAGCCTTCCTGGAAGGGCTCGAGTTCAACCAGACGTACAAACTCTTCCCCTGCTTTTACAAAGGCTTCAGCCGCAAAGCCGTCCCCTTCACCAGATTTGGCAGCTTCTATACCTTCTTGACCGGCAATGCGCATGGCGAGGTAAGACCAGTAAAAGTGGAGAGGCCAGAGATCAGAACCGCCCGCGGCGATTGGTGTGATGCCTGCATCTTTAAGTTGCTGAACAGCTGCTAAAAAGTCATCCCAGGTTTTGATGGCGTTGGCATCTACACCAGCTTGTTCAACCAGCGCTTTGTTGTAAAAGAAAGCGACTTGAGAAACGTTGGTGGGTAAGCCGTAGATTCGTCCATCATGGGTAAAGGCATTGATGCCGGCTGCTGATTGGGTAGCTAAAAATTCTTCGCTAAGTAGATCGGTAACGTCACGGGCAGCGCCAGCAGCAGCTTGCTCATGGAAAAGTCCGCCGCCCCAGCTGTAGTAAATATCAGGTGCATCGCTGGTTTGCAGAAGTGAAGGGAGTTTGGCTTTGAAGTTTTCGTTTTCCAGTTCTTCACGAACAACCATAATGTCTGGATGCATTTCGTTAAAGCGTTCGGTAATTTCTTTTTCTAACAGGGGTTGTTCGGTTTCACCACTTAAAGAGAGCCAATTGACTTCAACTTGCGCCTGAGCAAGAGCAAAAATAAGAAGCGCCACTAAGAAAAGCAGTTTTTTCATGTTTCCTCCTTGGAAATTTTTCGACTTACGGTCTAAAAGCAAATTAAATACACTAATGCAACCTGGCTATCACCTCCAACAAGGATGGAAAGCATGCTCGAGCAAAAACCTAACTGGCAAAATGAGCATGTATCAATTTTGAATTAAATTACTGTACACCAGTTTTTTTTGATTTGCAAGCGCTTGCAAATTTATGGGGCTTTACTTACAATACAGGCTAAAATCAGCCTTTAAAAGGATGAATTTGGGGTATTTGTTTACAAGCATCTTTGCAAGCGCTTGAAGAAAGTTAGGATAAGTTACGGCAGCTATGGATACTCAGCGTCCAAAAAACATAACTATTTTTGATGTTGCTCAGGCTTCAGGGGTGTCTTACTCAACTGTGTCTCGGGTATTAAATGGCTTCACCTTTGTTAAAGAGTCAACGCGGCTAAAAGTTTTGGAAGCTGCTGAAGAACTTGGCTATGTAGCCAATATGCAGGCAAGAAGCCTGGCCGGAGGGAAGTCAAAAGTGATCGGACTTTTGGTACCTCAGCTTGATAATGGCTATATCAATGAAATCTGCCGAGGTATAGACCAAGCTCTGGTAAAAGTTGGCTATGATTTGATGCTCTACACCACTCATCATGAAAAGGATAAAGAGGCCAAATATGTTAAAGCCATAACCAATGGCTTAACGGATGGCTTACTCTTATTGGTGCCCCTGGTACCCGCAGCCTATATTGCGATGTTGAGAGAGCAGAATTACCCCTATGTCCTTATTGATCAGGGAGATAATGCGGGTGAGAGCTATATAGTTGATTCAACTAACTGGCAAGGGGCTTATGATGCGACTAAGCATTTGCTCGAGCTTGGGCACAGCCGTATTGCTTTTGTTTCAGGTATACCAGAACTTAGTTCTTCAAGAGACCGTCTCGAGGGCTTTAAGGCGGCGCTACAAGAGTATGATGTTCCCTTTGACTCGAGTCTGATTGCTGAGGGTTTTTTTGAGGCAGAGCTTGCGATTGAAGCTACCACTTATCTGCTTAGTTTAAACCCCAGACCAAGTGCCATTTTTGCCTCAAATGATTTATCGGCGCTTGGAGCTATGGAAGCTGTTCGCCAGGCCAAGTTACGCATCCCCGAAGATATTTCCATTATTGGGTTTGATGATATTCCGCAGGCGAGTATCACTTATCCTAAACTCACAACTATTAGACAGCCTTTAGAGCAAATGGGGAGAGTCGCGGTAAAGTTGCTGCTCGAGCAAATTGAAAAGCCAGATTTGAAACCTAGAAGGGTAACCTTAGCTACTCAACTGGTAGTGCGTGATTCCGTTAAGCAAATCGCCTGAAAACTTGGGGGTTTCTGGCTGCATGGACTCGAGTTTATGCATAAACTTGACGAATACCGTATTCGTTGCTATACTCATAATATCAACCGCTTAAGAAAGCGGCTTTTTTATGCCTGTTTCAGGCAAATTTCCCCAAAATGTATCAGTAAAAGCTTTTCTTTTAACACGAAACCAGGCTGTCCAAAAGGGACAAGTTCTGTGAAAAGACTTGCTTATAGAGCGGATGGGGTAAGTGAGGCAGGATGAACTCGAGCTTTTCACCCTCAAAGGTTTCTTAGGACAATTAAGCATAGCTTTGCTTCCTATCTCTAAAAACTATGATATTTGAGTCTAGTGTGCTCATATCTCTTGACATTACAGTGTAAATTCGTTAGTTTAAAGTTTGCGAATTTTATGTACCTAATTGAGGTGATGTATGGCTGAAGCACAAGCACAAAATATTGAGTTTAAGGCAGAGATAAAGCAAGTTTTAGATATCCTGATTCATTCGCTCTACAGCGAGCAGGAAATTTTCTTGCGAGAGCTTATCTCCAATGCCTCAGATGCACTTAACCGCTTTAAGATTGAGAGTCTAAAAAGTAACAATCAGGTGCTAGACCCTGCTGTGCCCCTTGGCGTCTGGATCAGTACCGATAAAGATGCAGGTACCTTGACCATTAAAGATACGGGTATCGGTATGACCCAGGAAGACATGGTGCAGTACCTTGGTACCATTGCCCATTCGGGTGCAAAAAACTTTATTGAAGCAATGAAAGAACTCAATAAAGGCGATACCAAAACCACGACAGATGTGATTGGTCAGTTTGGGGTAGGGTTCTATTCGGTGTTTATGGTTGCCGAAGAAGTCACTGTAACCTCTCGCTCTTATCAGCCAGAGGCCGAAGCAGCTTACTGGAAATCCTCTGGTGAGGGTTCTTTTGAGGTTGGTCCAAGTGATAAGGCTGACCGTGGCACCGTTATTGAAATTAAACTCAAAGAAGATGCCAAAGACTACGCTGAAACCTACCGGATTCGTCAGATTGTCAAAGAGCATTCTGACTTTGTCGCTTTTCCTATTTATCTGGAAGAGGAAAGTCACGAAGAAGATAAAAAGGGCGAGAAAGTTTTTAATCAGATCAATGCCCAAACTGCGCTCTGGCGTGAACGATCAAGTGATGTTGACGCGGAAAAGTATAAGAGCTTTTATCAGCAGCTGACGTTTGACTTTCAGGATCCCCTGAAGACTATTCATTTTCAGGCAGAAATGCCCATTCAGTTTTATGCGCTTTTGTTTATACCTAGCCGCCGTGATTACAAAATGTTCCAGAAACAAGATGATTATGGGCTAAAGCTATACGCGCGTAAAGTACTAATTAAAGAAGATTTTAAAGACTTGCTTCCTCCCTATTTACGCTTTGTTGAAGGGGTGGTTGATTCAGAAGATCTGCCCTTAAATGTTTCTCGCGAGATGGTGCAAAATACGCCAATGATTGCCCGGATTAAAAAGGCACTTATTGGTCGGGTAAGCACCGAACTCGAGCGTTTTGCCAAAGATGACGAAGCGGGTTTTAAAACGTTCTATAAAGAATTTGGGCAGTTTTTAAAAGAAGGCATCGCCAGCGATAAGGAAAATACCGAAAAATTCCTTGACCTTTTGCGCTTTGCTTCTACGGCGACCGAGGGCGAAGATCTCACTTCGCTCAATGACTATGTTAGCCGCATGAAAGAAGACCAAAAAGACATTTATTATGTTTTGGGTGATGATGCCAAGGTTGTGGCACGTAGTAGTCACCTTGATTACTTTAGAAAGAATGACCTCGAGGTGCTTTACTTAACTGACCCCATGGACAACTTTATGCTTATGGGTTTAAGTGAATATAACGGCAAACAGCTAAAAAATATCGATGATGCGGAACTCGAGCTTCCTGAAGATGAGAAAAAAATCGAAACTCCCAAAGACGAAGGCTTTATCTCGCTAACGGCTTATATCAAAGAGACACTAGGCGATAAGGTTGAAGATGTCCGTGAAAGCAAGATCCTCACCGATAGCGCTGCTCGGCTGGTAAACCCCGGTGGGATGGGCAATACCAGTTTTTACCGGGCGCAGCGGCTCATGGGTCAGGACTTTCAGGTGCCAAAGAAAATCCTCGAGCTTAACCCTGGTCATGAAGTGGTTAAAGACCTGAGTGCACGCTTAAAAGCCAATGATCAAGACCCCTTACTCCCTGTTTTTGTTGAGCAGCTTTATGAAAATGAACTTTTAGCGGAAGGCATTCACCCCAACCCTGCTGAGATGATTCCTAGATTGCAAAAGCTTATGACTGAGGCTCTCCGTAAAAGTTAGTGCGTCAATAATTTTAAGTAAAAATCCACTGCGTAAAGGTAGTGGATTTTTACGTTGCATATGAATCTGGTGGCTATTGTCTATAGTTGCTTTCCCAGGGACTAAGGTATGGTGCATTATCTAAACCTAGGAGGCACTATGTATCAAGCTGCATCTAATCGTTACGACACCATGTCCTACCGCCGCTGTGGGCGAAGTGGGCTTAAACTGCCCTTACTTTCACTTGGCCTATGGCATAATTTTGGCGGTAAAGATATCTACGAGAACAGTCGTGCCATCATTTTACGGGCATTTGATTTGGGTATAACGCACTTTGACCTGGCCAATAATTATGGGCCACCTCCGGGTTCTGCCGAAGAGAATTTTGGCAAGATGCTTTCCCAGGACCTTAAGCCCTACCGCGATGAGCTGATTATTTCAAGCAAGGCTGGTTATGGCATGTGGCCCGGGCCTTATGGTGAGTGGGGCTCGAGGAAATACTTGCTCTCGAGCCTGGACCAGAGCTTAAAGCGAATGGGTCTTGACTATGTGGACATTTTCTATTCGCACCGCTTTGACCCGGATACCCCTCTGGAAGAAACCATGGGCGCTTTAGCCACTGCGGTCGAGCAGGGTAAGGCGCTTTATGTGGGTATTTCCTCTTATTCGGCTAAAAAAACCAAAGAGGCCGCTGATATGTTAAGAGCTATGGGGATTCCCCTGCTGATTCATCAGCCAAGCTACTCAATGCTTAACCGCTGGATTGAAGAAGATTTGCTAGATACGCTGGAAGCAGAAGGTGTGGGTTGTATACCTTTTTCGCCGCTGGCGCAGGGCTTACTTACCAACAAATACTTAAAAGGAGTACCGGAAGACTCGAGGGCTAAAAAAGCTGGAAGTTTTCAGGAAGGCTTCTTGACCGAAGAGAATCTTGCCCATATTCGCTCGCTTAATGAGATTGCGGCAAAACGCGGTCAGAGCCTTGCTCAGATGGCGCTGGCCTGGGCACTTCGTGATGAACGCATTACCACGGCACTGATTGGGGCAAGCAGCGTGAAACAACTTGAGGAAAACGTTGCTGCTTTAGCTAAGCTCGAGTTTTCTGCCGAAGAACTTGCCGAGATTGATAGGTATGCGCTGGAGGGGGGTATTAACCTCTGGGCACGCTCGAGTGAGGCAGGCTAAGTAAATTCGGTATAATTTTGCATTTTTATCGTTTGGTACAGGAAAACTGCGATTTTCCTGATTTCCTCCCTTACTTGTGCAGGGCCAGAAATCCAGAACTGACCGTCAGTTCTGGATTTCTGGTTTGTAGGCTACAGCATCTATTTCAACCGCCGCGCCAAGTGCCAAATCTGCTTTACCCACGGTAATGCGGGCAGGTGGGTCATCGCCAATAACACTCAGATAGGCTTCATTCATCTGGTCAAAGGTGCTCATATCGTGCAGAAAGACATTAACCTTTATAAGATCATCAAGACCGGCATTACAACTAGCCAGAATCTCATCAAATATTTCAAGAATGCGCCTTGTTTCAGCGGCCGTACCCCCCTCGACAAGCTCCATCGAATTGGGCTTAGTGCCAAGCGTTCCTGATAGATAAATAAAATCGCCCGCAATGACCGCATGACAAAAGGCGGGCAAATGGGCTAAACCTGGAAGTGTAATTTTTTGTGCTTTCATGGCAAAGTTTATCATCTGTGCTCGAGCCTTTAGTCAAAGTGTAGGTCTCAGCCTGAAATGAAAGCCTCTGGTTTTGGTAGCTTGCAGTTCGTAGACAAAAGCTTGAACGTTAGACCAAAAGACTGAATTCCGGGTTTGTTTTTTGAGCGAGCTTGTTTGTATGAAAACACCTTAATACACAACTTTAATGCGAGAAAATCCTTCATTTACCTGACAAAAAACCCTGTATAGTAAAGCTATGTCAGCCTTAAAAGAGCAGCAAGATGACAAAATAATTCGCTTAGAGGCGACAGATTCGCTATTCCCAAGAGCCTGGGTAGCAGGTTCGATGAAGTATGAGCATTTTCAGCCTCTGGCTGAAGGGGGTAGCGCCAGCTTACAAACCTGTTTTGACAAGAACCTAAAGCGCACAGTGGTTTTTAAGAAGTTGCACCCACATTTGCGCAATTCAGATATTGAAACCATGCGCTTTTTACGTGAAGCCAGAGTCACAGGCATGATCGCCCACCCTGGTACAGTGCCGCTCTATGAACTGGGCCGCGATAGCTCGGGTGACTTGTATTTCACCATGAAGTACATTACCGGACGAGATTTGCGCTCTATTTTGATGGACTTAGCGGCCTATAAACTAGGTAGCCGTGAAGAGTTTCCGTTAACAAGGCTGATTGACATTTTGATTGCGGCCTCACAAACCGTGGCCTATGCCCATACGCAGGGGGTTATTCACCGGGATTTAAAGCCTGCCAATATTATTGTGGGTCCTTTTGGTGAAGTAACCGTGCTTGACTGGGGTCTGGCAAAAGTCGCTGGTGAACAAGAAACCCTGGTAGATGAGGTCGCTATAGGTAAAAAAGCCGTAGCCCTCGAGCTAACCCAACCGGGCAAACGTTATGGTACACCCCTTTATATGTCACCTGAGCAGGCTTCAGCTGATCCTAAGCTTGATCAAAGGGCTGATGTCTATAATCTTGGCAGCATTTTGTTTGAAATGCTTACCTTAAAAAATCTGGTCTGGGGCAATGATGTCGATGAAGTCATTGAGCAGATTTTAAACCAGCCTGCTCCAAAACCCAGCACAGTTTCACCCAATCAGCAGATTCCAGCAGAACTCGAGGCCATCTGCCTAAAAGCGCTTGCCAAAAACCCTGATGAGCGTTATCAGTCGGTTGAAGCTATGATTGATGATCTGATTCGTTACCGAAATAATGAAGAGGTATCTGCCTATCACTACAGGCCACTCGAGCACTGGGTTCGCTGGCGTACCCGTCACGCGCTTACACTGACTGCAGCTGTAGCTTTTGTACTTGGTGGCGCGGCTGTGGGTTTGCTTGGCCTACTGCTTTTTGGCCTTTAAACCCCTCTAAAAAATCGTTTTATAAGAAAGTATTTGCCTGAAAATTGAGGCAGACATAATGAGCTATTTCACACCTAAAAAGAGGTATGAGAAAACTAGCTTACAGGGCTTGGCTCAGGTTTTAGCATGGCTAACATAGGGACGGGTAGCATAAGGATGAGGTATGCTTGCCAAGCTAAAAGTATGGTTACAGGTTCCTGACTACGGGGATTTTGAACAAAACCGAATTGCAGAGTTTGTGCAAATGGTTTTTCTGGTTGGTTTTTTTTCCAACTTAGTTGCTGTGCTGGCTCGAGTTGTTTCAGGGGCAAGCCCTTTCTCATTTCAGGTATTACTTAACTTGCTGTATCTCTTTGGTCAGATCAGTCTTTATGTGGGTTTCAAACGAAACTATTTATCGCCAAGAAGAACTGCCACAGTTTATGCTATTTGGGGCTGGTTTGTCTGTGCATCGGGGCTCTACTTTTTGGGTGCATCAAATGGTCTTTATTTTATTCCTGTTTCGCTCCTTATCGGCATTGTTTTAGGCTATGGTGCCGGAGCACTTTCAGGCACTTTTGCGCTTCTCTATGGTTTTGCTTATCACTATTTGGGCTGGCATGCGCCAGAAACCAGGTTGCCCGATCAAAGTGCAGAAACCCTTGTTCATTATGCTCTAACGTTCGTACTGTCGGGGCTGGTCTTGTTTCAGTCAAAGCGAAGCTATCAAAAGTACATAGCTGAGTTAGAAAAGACAAAATCTTTCGAGCATCAAACCCAGATACTTGTTTCGGAAAAACATAGCTTGATAGACGACATCAATGCCAGGCTTGTTGCTGAAAACTTCTTAAAGCGCCAGACGCAGTTTCAGTGGCTTATCAGTGCCATTTCGGTTGAACTTTTGTCCTCAGACATTAAGCTCGATACCACGCTGCAAAACTGTTTAGATAAATTATCGCGGTTTTTTAAAGCAGATCAGGCATTTTTGACCTTATTAAGTAATAACGTTGCTGAATCTCAGTATCAGACTGGCAACTTGGTGTCTGATGGTTTTTCACTGGCGGCACTCCCTTTTTTGCAGTCACTAGTTGGTGAATCAAGGTTTGTCCAGCTTGATCTGGGCAGCCAGCTGCCGCCTAAAATGCAGCAAGATCAGCAGTACTGGCGCGAGCTTGGGGTAGATTTTGTCGCCATTAACAGCTTTGCCATAGATAAGCGTCAGCAGGGCATCTTCGTCTTCCTTTTCAAAGAGAAAGTAGATCTGTCAGGTCTTGATACGCACTTGCTTATGCTGGGCGTACTTGTTGCTGCTGCCATAAGGCGTCAGCAAGAACACAGGCAGCTTTTACGCTACAAGTATATTTTCTCAGCGAGCAGAGAGGTTAGTTATTTTATCAATGCTGACAGGATTATTTTAGAAGTTAATGAGGCTTATTGTCAGTTAGCCAAAAAATCAAGAACTGAAATCGTTGGTCAACCCGTGCAATCAGTCTGGGATGAAAGCTACTTTACAACCTACATAGAACCGCTACTAAAGCGTGCTTTTGAAGGTGAATATGTTCATGATGAAGGTTGGCGGTTGCGGCAGGGAAAAGAGGTCTATGTAGTCGCTAATTATGGGCCAATTTATGATGAAGAAGGTAAGCTTTTAGGGGTTGCGGCTTCCGGGAGTGTTGAAACCAAAGTAAAAGAAGCAGAAAAAATGCTTAAGCGCCAGGCATCGCTGCTTGATCAAATTGAAGACCGTATTTCTATTGTCGACAAGAATTACCGCTACATCTATAGTAATGAGGCAAATCTCAGGTTACATGGCGTAAGCAGTGAAGAATTACTTGGGTCAACGGTTGCACAAATTGTGGGTAAAGACAGGTTTGAACGCCGCTCCAGGGTCTACATTGATCGGGCTTTGGCGGGTGAAGATGTGTCCTATCAGCATCTTTACACCGGTGCTGACGGTATAGAGCGCATTTTTGAGTTGTCTCTGACACCCTATTATGAAGCGGGAGAAATAAAAGGGGCTATTTTTCATTCGAGAGACCTGACAGAAAAAATCCAGCTCGAGCGTGCACAGGCTGAACTAGCCCATGCTTTAGAAGCCAGTGAAGAGGGCTTTATCTTATATGATTCAGAGCTTAGGGTTAGATATTTTAACCAGCGTTTTTTGGCTTTGTCTGAGGTTTCCGAGTTCTTGCAACTTGGTCAAAAGCTCGAGGATGTGCTCCGTTATCGCATAAGCAAAGGGCTGATTCCAGAGGCAATAGGTCAGGAAGATGACTGGATTGCTCAGCTAATAAGCATCTCCAGACAAAAAACCTTAACGACAGAACATAAAACAGAAAAAGGCTGGCTGCAGTACAGCTCGAGTCCGACGGTTGAGGGTGGTCTTCTGGTTTTTGTTAGAGACATTAGTGAGAAAAAACAGGCAGATGAGCACGTGCGTTTTCAAGCCAGAATGATTGACATGCTTAATGACGCAGTGATCGCGACCGACCACGAATCTAGAATCAGCTCGTGGAATAGCGCGGCTGAGAGGGTTTATGGTTGGTCTGCTGCTGAAGTTATAGGTAAACCGTTTCTTGAAATCTTGCCTACCCATTATTTTGCCACCACCGAAAACAAGATGAAAGATCAGGTGCTTGAACACAGTAAATGGGTAGGAGAAGTAAAGCACTTTCACAAAGATGGCAGACAACTTGAAATTGCTGTCTCAGTAGCATCTCTACTTGATGAGCAAGGTACATTTAATGGCTTGGTGGGGGTAAATCGCGACATAACTGAACAAAAGCTGGTGCAAGAGCAGATAAGAGCGCAGGCTGAGCTGTTTGAAATTGTTAGTGAAGCGATTATTGCTACCGATAACGAGTTCGTCATTACCGCCTGGAACAGTAGTGCGGAAAGAATTTACGGCTGGACAGCTGAAGAAGCTTTAGGTCAGGATTTGCGAGAACTTGTTCCAACTGAATATGGCCCTGGACAATACAAAAAAGTTTATGACGGGTTTATGGGTCAGGGCTTTTGGCGAGGCGAGGTTAAACAGATAAGCAAACAGGGTAAAAAGATAGATATTGCTGCTTCAATTACATCACGAAGCAATGGTCAGGGAGAATTTATTGGTACGGTTGCGGTTTGCCAGGATATTACCGAACAAAAACTGGTGCAAGAACAGATAAGAGCGCAGGCTGAGCTATTTGAAATTATCAGTGACGCCATTATCGTCACTGATAAAGAGTTTAGAATCAGCTTTTGGAATCTTGGTGCTGAAAAAATATATGGTTGGTCAGCTGATGAGGTAATAGGTGAGGTCTTGGCAGATATTTTTCCTGAGGATTACAATGATAGTAGTCGTAAGGAAATTGAGGCACACTATAGCGTTGAGGGGCGGTGGCGAGGTGAGCTTTTGCATCGACATAAACAAGGACATTTTTTTCGAGTTTCGACCTCAGTTAATCAAATTTATGACGCAAACGGTGAACTTACTGGTCATGTTGCTCTTAATCGAGATATAAGTAAGGAATACCAACTAAAAGATGAGCAAAGGCGCTTGCTTTATGCCTTTGAAAATTCGCGAGATGCGTTTGTGCTTTATGACGGTGAAGAAAAACTGGTGACCTGGAATGAGCGTATTTTTGAGTTTATACCTTATTTACAAGATGTTTTAAAACCGGGCATGAGCTACCGAGAAGTGCTCGAGCACCGCAGACAGTTTGAACTAAAAGATGAAGATCCTGAAGACTGGATAGAAAAACGACTTCAGCTATTCCGCGAATATGACGGCGTTCTGGACTGGCAAAGTGCCCAGGGTAAGTACTTGCAATCTCGCTTTAACAAAACCCCTGAAGGCGGAATACTTTTTATTGTTACTGACGTAACTGAGCTTAAACAGGCTACCAAAAGCTCAGATAGGCTTTATCATGCCATTGAACAGTCTTCAGATGCCTTTATGCTGTGTGATGCCAATGAGAAGCTCGTGACCTACTCTTCTCGGGTGAATGAGTATTTTCCTGAGTTAACACAGTTCTTGCAAATGGGTCAAAGTACCACTGAAATATTTGAATATTTGCTGCTTCAAGGCGTGTTTCCTGGGGCGATCAATAATGAAGAGCCTTATCGAGAAGCCTTAGTAAAACTGATGCATGAGACATTTGGCTTTGACCTGCAGACTAACCGGGAACGTTGGCTTCGCTTACGGAGTTATAAGACACCTCAAAAAGAAACATTACTGGTGGCTACAGATATAACTGAAAGTAAGATGGCAGAGCTGACCCTGCAGCGGCAAGCCCAGGATTTACGCCAGTCTCAAACTATAGCCAATGTAACCAGTGTTCGTACCCTTTGGGACAGCGTTCAAAATAAATCTGTTAAGACCGAGTTTTCTTCGCAGCTGCGCGTTTTACTGGATTTGGAAGGTTCAGCACCTGAAGAACTCAACTTTAGCCCTGAAGCCTTTATTGAATTTGTCCATCCAGAAGACCGCATTCGAGTAGAGCAGGATTTTGCTGCTCTGATTCAAAACGGGGGAACGAGAGAGCTCGAGTACCGCATCATCAGTAAAAAGGGTCGAGAAAAGATCGTTTTTGCCCGGCGGTCCGTTGTTGCCAGGACTGAGGATAGCGTTCATATTTTAGGTGCACTCCAGGATGTCAGCGAGCAAAGGCAAACACAGCTTGCCCTGGATACCTCAGCAACCTTCAGGCATCAGCTCCTTGATCTGACCCAGCAGCTGCTTGAGATTCGCCTCGAGCAAACCTTTTATCAGCAGATTCTGGAGCAGGCTGTCAAAATGATTCCAGGTGCCCAGGCGGGCAGTCTTATTGTTAAAGTAGGGAAGCACTATCAATATGCCGCAGCCCTTGGTTTTGACCTCGAGGCTTTGCAAACCATTGAATTTGAAGAAAACGAACTTTACCGCAACAGTAGTGACTTTGAGGCCGAACGAGTGAGGTTTTTGGGGGAAGGTGAAAACCTGCTCATTTCTGAGGAAAAGCGCCACTTTTTGGAAGAGGTCGGCAGAGTTAAGGACATCAAGGTTACTTTAGCGGTGCCGATTATTGTCAGAGAAACAGCAGAAGCTTATTTTTATCTGGATAATTTTGATTCGGCAGCAGCTTTTAGTGATGAAGCTTTAGAGCTGGCCCGACTTTTTGCTACCCAGGTAGCCTCGGTTTGGCAGCGCTTCAGGCTGGAAGCCTCGCTTGAAGAAGAGCGCAGGTCTCTCCGTTCTCAGACTATTTTTAGAGCCAAATTAGCGGAGCTTATCTATTCGGCGATGCAGGGAGAAATTAATAACAGCTTTTTGGAGCGTGTTTTGCTCAGCGCCATCGAAGTTATACCTGATGCTGAGGCTGGTAGCTTACTCATAAAAAATGAGGAAGGGGTGTTTCGCTTTGTGGCGGCAGTCGGTCATGACAAATTTTTACTCGAGGATATTTTCTTAAAGCCTGAAGAGATTTACCGTGACCTAAATGATCCGCGGCCCCTGGTTGTTCGTAATATTTCAAATGAACCGATTCCTCAGGAGCGGCGGGAAAAGCTAAATGAGGCTGCGCGCTCCGATGATATAAAGGCAGCCCTGTCGGTACCAATTTATGTAGAAGGTGAGGCCAGAGCCCTACTCAGTCTGGATAATTTTGGTTCGGCTGAGGCCTTTAAGGCAGAGGCCGTCGATATGGCCAGTATTTTTGCCAGTCAGATAGGTACACTCTGGCAGCGCTTTCTCCTCGAGGAAAAACTGCAACTCGAGCACAAGCAAGTCGAAGAGCAAAGCTTCTTTCGCATGCAACTCAATAATCTGGTTCGTGACCTCATGTCAGGTGACTTAGATGAAGCAGCCTATCAAAGAGTACTCTACTGCGCCGTAGATGCTATCCCTGGGGCGCAGGCGGGGAGCTTTATTCGACTGAATGACGCGGACAAGCTCGAGTTTTTGGCGGCCTATCACTTTGATATAGTGCCCGTAAAAGGAGAGCAGTTTAGTTACGAAGAATTGGGGTTTGACAAGCATAATAAACACCCCAGAGTCGTTCGGGGGTTTGAGCACTATATAACGCCTGAGCGAAAAGCCTTGCTTGAACAAATCGGCGGCATAGCCGACATAAAAGCCACCTTGATTTTGCCCATCATGCTTCATGACCGGGCAATTGCCTATCTCAACCTCGATAATCTGGAGGATGCAGAGGCATTTGGCCGCGGTGCGATAAGTATGGGACAGGTTTTTGCCAATCAACTGGCAGTTTTGTGGCAACGTTTTGAACTCGAGCAGGACTTAAAAGACGAGCGCCAACACTTGAGTAATGAAGCACAGTTCCGTACCCGTTTAAATGAACTCATTCAGACGCTTATGACGCAAGAGCTTGATGAAAGCTTTTTCCAAACGGTTTTACAGGCATCATTGGAAGTCATCCCCGGTGCAGAATCTGGGAGCATTGCGCTGAAACAAGAGGCTGCTTTTTATTTTGTGGCAGCAGTTGGCTACGATTTGCAAGTGCTTGGCACCGTTGCCTTTGAAAGAGATGATTTTAATCGCTTCAGACAGCGGCCGACGGGTCCAGAAGTCGTGTATTTTGAGGGTGTAACTGACCCACACTTGTCCGAGGAAAAACGGCGGGCTTTACTGCAGTCAGGATCTGCAGCAAGCATACAATCTACCTTATCAACGACAATCAGCAGTCATGGTGAGGTTATTGCCTTTTTGCACTTTGATAATCACCATTCCTCCAGGGCGTTTTCTCAGGAGGCTCTCCATATGGCCGAGCTTCTGGCGAATCAGATTGGTGCACTCTGGCAAAGGCTCAAGCTCGAGCAAAATCTGAAGCTCGAGCGCCTGCGTCTCAGTCGGGAAACCAGCTTCCGGGCTGAGCTAAATGCCCTGATGCAGGACTTTATACTGCGTGATCTGGATGAAGATTTTTATCAAATAGCCCTCGAAAAAGCAGTGGAAATTATTCCGGGTGCCGAGGCGGGCAGCGTTATTTTGCAGGTGGATGGCGGCTTTGAGTTTGCGGCAGGTGTTGGTTTTGATATCAACTATCTTGCCTCGAGCCTTTTTAGCAAAGAAGAAATAGCTTCGCAGCGTTCCTGGACCGAACCAGAAGTTCTGTATTTTCGCAGAGATCATTTTGAAGCTTCCCTTAGTAGCGAAAAGGTCAGTTTGATTCATGATGCGGGCCCCACGCATTTGATTGCGGCAACCCTATCAGTACCCATTCGTTACTCGGGTTACCTGATTGCCTTTTTTAATCTGGATAGTTTTGACCCGGCTTTTCACTTTGGTGACGAAGAAATAATGATGGCCCAGGCCTTTGCTTACCAGATTGCAGTTTTATGGCATAGGCATAGGCTCGAGCAAGGTCTGAAACAAGAGCGCCAGATTGCTCAGGAATTTAAGGATAAACTTAAAGCCCTCCATGAAATTGGCTTTTTGTTATCTCGTGAGCCCGATAGCGACAGCATTTTGCGTAACAGTATTCAGTTTGGTCGTGACTTTCTTGATTTTGACCGCTTGAGTCTCTATCTGATGAATGATGCCAGCCACTTGCAGGGTAGCTATGGCACTTCGGCGATGGGTCATTTGCAGTCTGAATCTCACAGGCGTTTTTCCTTTTCGGCAGATCAAAAATGGGCGGCAGTAAAAGCTCATGGCGGCCTTACCTTACATCTTAAAGATGTCGAACTCTACGATGGCAAAGAAGTCCTGGGCCGGGGTTGGCAGGTTTTTAGTCCAGTTCGCGATGGCGACAACATTCTTGCCTGGCTTGTCGCTGATAATCTTTTGAATCAGCGAGAGCTAAAACCTTATGAACTGGAGTTGCTCGAGCTTTTTGGTAGTACCATAGCGCGGCATTTGAGTCAGAAAGCAGCTCAGGCCAAACTCTATGAGCGTGAAGCGCAGTTTCGCACCCTCTTTGAGCATGCGCCCGAAGCCATTCTTATCCTGGATATCGCCACCGGTGGCTTTTTTGATGCCAACTCGCAATCTGAGAAACTTTTTGGCTATCCTAAAGTAGAACTTTTAGAAAAGACCATTGCGTCATTGTCCCCCGATTTTCAAGCGGACGGTTTACCCTCTGAATCTGGCGATGACCGAAGCTATTTGAAACGCGCCCTATCTGGGGAATATGTCATGTTTGAATGGCTGCATAAAGACGCCTCAGGTCGGGTCTTTCCTGCAGAGGTCAGGCTGGTCAAATTACCTCACTCGAGTAAAACTCTGATTCGTATAGGTATCATTGACATAACGGACCGCAAGCAAGCCGAAATCAACCTTGTTCAGAGTGAGCAGCGTTTCCGTTTCCTCTTTGACAATGCCCCTATTGGCGCTAAAATTGTAGACAAAGATCTGCGGGTTGTGCAGGCTAACCGGGCGCTGGCTGACATGCTTGGGTACAGCCACGAAGAGTTGCTGAAGTTAAGCATACCTGACATTATCCATCCTGAAGATTTTGGTAAAAATCATGAGCGGGTTCTGGACTATGCCGAGCGTCCAGGAGAGATTCTGAACCTGGAACAGCGCTACCGCCATAAAGACGGGCATTATTTGACTGCCCTTTCAAGCATTACCTATGAAGGGCAAGAGGGTGACCTTAAGGAAGTCTCACAGGTGGTTGATATCAGTGAGCGTAAGGCACTCGAGCAAGCCCTCGAGCAGCAGCGCTCGACCCTGGCCATCAAGGTGGCTGAGCGTACCTTTGAACTTGAAGAGGCCAGAAATAAGGCGGTGGCGGCCAGTCAGGCCAAGAGTGAGTTTCTGGCCAGTATGAGTCATGAACTTAGAACCCCGCTTAATGCCATTATTGGCTTTGCTCAGGTTTTGGGTAAGGAATACCAGCTTGATCAGGATCAGCAAAACCTGGTTACGATCATTCAGCGTAATGGCGTTCATCTGCTGGAGTTAATTAACGACGTACTCGAGTTTGCCCGACTCGAGGCCAATAAGAGCCAGCTTGAACTGTCGGTGGTTGACATCCGCAAGATGATAACTTTGCTTGATGAAATGTTCCGCTTACGGGTTGAGCAAAAAGGACTCGAGTTCCGCATCGTTATCAGTGATCAGGTACCAAGTCATGCGGTGCTGGATGACAGGAAGGTGCGGCAGGTACTGCTTAACTTGCTTTCTAATGCCGTGAAATTTACCGACAAGGGCTTTATTGCGCTAACAGTTGAGCTCGAGCCTGGAGCCAGGCACCTTATTTTTAGCCTGGAAGATACCGGTCAGGGAATTGATGGTGACGAAATGGATCTTGTTTTTGAAGCGTTTTCCCAGACCCGTTCCGGTCGTGAATCGCAGCAGGGTACCGGGCTTGGTCTGTCCATTTCGCGAAAATTTGTGGAAATGATGTCCGGGACGATCAAGGTACAAAGTGAGCGCAACCGAGGAAGCCGATTCTCTGTGAGTCTTCCTTTAACTCTGGCTGAAGAGCTTAGCGCCCATTTGTCTATAAAAGACGAAAGACAGCCGCGTTTGCTGGCTCTGGTCAGCGCAGATTTACAAGAGCCTTTAAGGGAAGCTATGAAAGGACAATACGAGCTTGTCTTTGCCCAGCAAAATGATATTCAGTGGCTCGAGCAAGAGGTGTTTCAGACACTGATTATTGATCTGGAACTTGCCAATGTTGATCCTTTTGCGCTTATTCAAAGGGTGAAAAAAGAGGAGCCTTTTGTGGCTGTGGCACTTAGCAAAGATGGGCAAGGCTCTGGCGCCCTGCTGGCAGCAGGGTTTCAGGCCGTTATTGAGCGGGCCAAGTTTGACGAGCTTAAAGCTTCCTTATCTGAGGGGGCAGAGCCTGTAGCCGCTAAACTGCCCGATTTAGTGAGTTTGAGAAACCGTGTGAAAAACCTCTCAGAAGATGCCTTAGACAATCTGACACAATCTATTCATAGACTAGATGTAGCGGAGATAGAGCAGGTCGTCAGTGACTTTGAAAGCTACGAACCTGATCTGGCCCTGTATATTCGTCACTTACTACAGGACTTCGCTTTTGACGAACTAACTAAGTTACTAAGTTATGAGGAGACTCTATGAGTTTGGCAACCGATCAAAGAACTTTTGACGTCCTGGTGGTCGATGATACCCATGATAATTTGCGACTTTTATCTAAGGTGTTGACCAAGCAAGGATACGGGGTTAGACCCGCGCCAAACGCCCGCCTGGCCCTGGCAGCTGCTATAGCAGACCCGCCTGATCTTATTTTATTAGATATCAATATGCCTGAAATGAATGGCTTTGAGGTTTGTGAAGCGCTCAAGAAAAACCCGCTCACACAGGACATTCCGATTATCTTTGTGAGTGCTTTAGGGGAAACTTTTAATAAGGTGAAAGCCTTTGATGTCGGGGGCGTTGACTACGTAACCAAGCCTTTTCAGATTGAAGAGGTACTGGCTCGAGTCGCCACTCACCTCGAGCTAAGAGGCTTGCAAAAGATACTTGAGCGGCAAAATGAAACGCTCTCAGACGAAGTGAAAGAGCGCAAACGGGCGCAGGCCAACCTGGAAGTTTTAAATGCCGAACTTGACACCAGAGTTAAACAGCGTACCAGAGAGTTGCAACTCGAGGTTGAGGAGCGCCGCAATGCCGAACTCAATTTGTTGCATCTGGCCTTTCATGACAGTCTGACTGATTTGCCCAATCGCCAGTCTTTTTTGCAAACCATCGAAGATTTTTTGGGCTTTCGTGACTTTGCAGTACTGGTTTTAGACCTGGATGGGTTTAAAGTGTTTAACGATAGTCTGGGGCCAGACCTGGGCGATGAGCTCTTAAAAGTTGTAGCGCAGCGCTTTCTTGCCTGTAAACCGGATAATGTGATTTTAGCGCGCCTGGGCGGCGATGAATTTGCTTTTTTGCTGCCTGACGCCGATGAGGCGGCGGCTACGGACTTTTCCCTTAAGCTCCTTGACTGTCTAAAAGAACCGCTTAAACTCGAGGCTTCAGAACTCTACCTTAATGCCAGTATTGGTATCTGTATTGGTGAGGGTAACTATACGGTGCCAAGCCATGTCTTACGCGACGCTGATACTGCTATGTATAAGGCTAAGTTAACAGGAAAAGGCAACTATCAGCTTTTTGACATCAGCATGCAAGAAAGTGCTCAGGAACGTTTGCAACTCGAGAGTGATTTGCGCCAGGCCCTCGAGCTTGATCTGGCAGATCAGCAGCTCGAGCTTTACTTTCAGCCGATTGTTTCTCTTAGAGAGACCAAGGTGGTTGCCTTTGAGGCTTTATTGCGCTGGTCACATCCTGAAAAAGGCATGATTTCACCTGCCAAATTTATCCCAATTGCTGAAGAGACCGGGCTTATTCAGCGTTTGGGCTGGTGGGTCTTAAGGTCTGCCTGTCGGCAAATAAATCTCTGGCAAAAAGAACTCTCAGAAGACATCTGTGTTAACGTCAATCTCTCGACCTTACAGCTAAAACAGCCGCAGTTTTTAGAGCAGTTTAGAGCGCTTCTGGTAGAACACCATATTCAGCCACATAATCTAAAAGTTGAAGTGACTGAAAGTGCCATTTTAGATGATGCTAATTTGCTAAACGAAATTAGTAATCTGGGCATTGCCATTTGCATTGATGACTTTGGCGTGGGTTACTCTTCGCTGAGCCGTTTGCAAGAATTCCCTATTCATACGATCAAGATTGACCGCTCGTTTGTAATGAAGCTCGAGCAAAGCCAGCAGGGCGCAGCGATGGCTGCGATGATTATTGCTATGGCGAAAGGGCTCAAGTGTGAAGTGGTGGCTGAAGGTATCGAAACCCAGAAACAGCTCGAGCGTTTGCAGCTTTTATCCTGTCAATTAGGCCAGGGCTATCTTTTCTCTAAACCCGTTAATGCTCAGGCGGCACAGCTGCTTTACAAAAAGGTAGCCTAAGCTTCAAAGAGTTCCGTACTCATGTAGCGGGCAGCAGAGTCGGCTGCCAGACAGAGTACGACCTTGCCAGGGCCAAGCTCGCGGGCAACTTCCAGCGCTGCATAAATCGTAGCCCCAGAGGACATACCGATAAAGATGCCTTCTTCTTTTGCCAGCCGTCTGGCAAGGGGAAAGGCGTCTTCTTCATAGACCATCTTGCAGCCGTCCAGCATAGCCAGATCAAGATTTTTGGGTAAAAACCCAGGACCCATACCCTGAAATTTGTGCTGTCCGCGCTCAAAGCCGTTCATGACGGCACTGCGTGCTGGTTCTACCGCATAGACCTTGATCTCAGGATTTTGCTCTTTTAAATACCGACCTATGCCACTTATGGAACCGCCGGTGCCGCTTGCCCAGACAAAGGCATCAAGCCGACCCTGCATTTGTTGCCAGATTTCCGGGCCGGTGTGCTGGTAGTGATAGCGAGGATTTGCCGGGTTTTCAAACTGATTGGGCATAAAAGCGCCCAGTTCTTCGGCAAGTTCTTCAGCTCTGGGTATGGCCCCCTGCATACGCAAATGACCGGGGGTAAACTCGAGTTCTGCCCCATAAGCCTTAAGCGTACGCTTGCGCTCTTCACTCATGGTATCTGGCAGCACAATAATACAGCGGTAGCCCCTGACTGCGGCCAGAAAGGCCAGACCAATGCCGGTATTGCCGCTGGTAGGCTCAATGATGGTTTGTCCAGAGCCGGGTTTCAGGATGCCGCGTTCTTCGGCGTCCATGATTAAGCCTGTAGCTGTGCGGTCTTTTATGCTTCCGGCAGGATTTTGTCCCTCGAGCTTGACCCAAACCTCAGCCATGTCCGGCGAGACCACTTTAAATAGTCTGATAATAGGGGTATTGCCAATAAAACTGTCAAACATTCGTCTGGAAATCGCATCTTCACTGACTACAGTCATGCTTTAGCCTAAACAATTCGTGCTTAAACCTTGGCTATGCAAAAGACAGAGAGGGGTAGGTGAAAAGGGAAACTGCGTAACCAAGATAGTTCACTTTTGGCGTTTGAAGCTTGCATTTTCTCATACTTGTAGACCATGATAGACAGCAATGAAACGTTGGGGTTTATCTGCTACTAGTCTTGGTCGTCCTGTATCACTTCTTATCGCTTTGGCCATTATCACGGTAGGTCAAATGGTCTTTGTGCAGCTGGTCAAGCGGCTAAAGGGAATTGATTATTTTGACCTGAACTCACTCACAAACTTTCATATAGATATTTATGACACGGGGTTTTTTGTCAAAGAGCTTATTGTTCCGGTCGCCTTACTGTTTTTACTGAGCGGTCTGCCGCCCTTTAAACGTCTGGTTACCGGACGCGAGCGGCGTCTGGATAGCCTGCTCCTTTTTGGCGCACTTTGTCTGATTCAGCTGGCTTTTTTCTTTTTTAGCTACAGCTCGAGGCCCGTAGACTATGAACCTTTAGGCATTTATTTTGTGGTTTTAGCAGCTGGGTATTTGGGAGGCTGGCGTATCGGTGCAGGTACTGCCCTGCTGGCTTATGCCCTGGTAAGTTTAAGAGCTTTTTGGTTGCTAGAGGCGCCCCTGGCAGAGCAGCATGCCGAAATTTTTTTTCATGGTGACGCTTTGCCCCTTATCTGGCAAGGCTTGAGTATTGGTCTTCTGGCGAGACTGGTCGAACCCGGTCGTTTTATCCCCCTGACCGCTTTTGCACTTGGCTTTCTGGTTGAATTGTCTGGTCGTTTTCTGGCGGCTCCTGCCCAATGGGATCAGTGGAACTGGACGGCACATATTCTGGTGATTAGCCTGATCAGCGCCACGGCACTCACCTTTGTCGCTCTTCTCGTAAGAAACATTCAAGCAGGTTATAACAGACAGCAAGCCCATCAGGCAGAGCTGGCAACCGCGAGGGCAGAGCTAAAGGCATTGCATGCCCAGATCAACCCTCATTTTATTTTTAACTCCCTGAATACCATTCGCTACTTTGTACGCACGGAACCAGATAAGGCGAGGGATTTGCTGCTTAGTCTTTCTGAGGTGTTTCAGCGAAGCTTGCGCTCAGGTGAATTTGTATCTTTGCGTGAAGAACTTGCCTATGTTGAGGCTTATCTGGCGCTGGAAAAAGCCCGTCTGGATGAGCGTTTGACGGTGCAGTGGATTATTCCTGACGAGCGCATTTTGAGCCTTGAAGTACCCACCCTGATCTTGCAGCCGCTGGTAGAGAACGCCATCATTCACGGTCTTTCCCCTAAGCAGGATGGGGGGACACTGAGCATTACTATTGAGTCCTGGGACGGTGAACTGGTTATGCAGGTACGGGATAATGGCACCGGCTTTGATGCCAGAGACTGGCGCTCTGGTAAAGATAAAAAAGACCGGGCTTCTATTGGCTTAGCCAATATCGACAACCGCCTGCGCTTACTTTACGGTGAAGCTTACGGTTTAAAGCTCGAGAGCGAAAGTGGCTTTGGGACCAGGGTGCAGATCAAGTTGCCTATTTTGACCAAACCTGCTATCCTGCCCAAGCCTCCGGTACCTTCTTTAGCTGAAGGGCATAAGGTTTTAGGGCAGTCATGAAAGTGCTAATCACCGATGATGAGGCGCCTGCCCGGGGGGAGCTGCGCTACATACTCGAGGAACTTGAACCCAGCCTTAGCTTAAGCGAAGCTCGCAATGGGGAAGAGGCGCTGGCAAGCCTAAGCAAGACTGCCTTTGATGTTGTCTTTCTGGATATCAATATGCCGGGACAAAATGGTTTAAGTGTGGCCTCGAGTCTGCTTGACCTGCCCGAGCCCCCGCTGATTGTTTTTGCCACTGCCTACGATGAACATGCGCTACAGGCTTTTGAACTCGAGGCCCTTGACTATGTTCTTAAACCTTTTAATGAAAAGCGTCTTGCTCAAACTCTGGAGCGGGTACAGCAAACGCTGCAAAACCGCCGCTCTCTGGAAGAGCAGCAGGCAAAACTAAGAAGCTATCTCAAAAAGGCAAAAAAGCTAAATAAACTCTGGGCAGAACTTAATAATGATAACCGTATTTTGCTTGACTACAGTGAGATTTTCTGGCTCGAGGCGAAAGATAAAAAAGTCTATGCCCATACCTACGATGCCACGTTCTTGCTGCGCTACACGCTTAAGGAACTGGAAGAATTATTGCTGGAAGAGGCTTTTATTCGTATTCATAAGGGCATAATTGTCAATATGAATCACATGGCGGAACTGGTTCCCTGGTTTTCTGGTAACTATCTACTCAGGATGCGCGACGAAGCCAAAACCGAACTTAGCTTATCAAGGCGTTACGCTGCTGAGCTAAAAGAATTAACGAGCTGGCGCTAACTCGCTGGGCGCTGCACAACTACCCCGTTTGATAAGTTTCCCCTTGAAGCGCAGATGCTGAATCTCCCTATTGGGGTCGCGAATATGTTCAAACAGTAACTCAGTTGCCGCCCGGGCCATTTCTTTATTTGGCTGTTCAATCACATCAACAGGTGGGTCAACAAGTTCTGTCCAGGTATAGTTGTCAAAGCTGAGCAGGGAAACATCTTGTGGAATTTTAAGACCCAGTTCACGTAAGGCTCTGAAAGTACCAATCGCCATATTTCCGGTAATGGCAAAAAGGGCCGTGGGTGGCTCGGGCAAGTTCATAAGATAGTGCGTAAAGTCATAGGCTGCATCTTGCGTGGGGCTTAGGTAGCCAATATAGGCTTCAGGAATGGTCAAGCCCAGTTTTTGCATGGCGAGGGGAAAGGTTTGTACCCGCTCATCAGGTTGAATGGTGGGATGGTAGCTACCAAGGGCGGCAATGCGTCTGTGACCCAGCTTGGCCAGGTAGTCAACGCCATCATTAACACACTGCGGATTATCCAGCATGACATGGCTAAAGGGGCTATGCGGTGAAAAATAATCAACTTCAACGATGGCAATGCCCCGCTCCTGCATACGCTCGAGGTAATCGGTATTGGGTTTGCCGAAAGCCGAGCGAATAAGCAGACCACTTATTCGGTTGCCATAAAATTCTTTCAGTTGTTTGCGCTCGAGTTCAGACTCATATTCGTTTTCTGCGGTGATTAAAGTGTAACCTTGAGCGCGGACTTCCTGCCCGATGGTGCGAGTTAACTGGGCAAAAAAGGGTTCGACAATACTGCCTACAATAAGGCCAATGGTTTGACTCTGACCACTGCGCAGCGCACTGGCAAGTTTATCAGGTTCATAGTGAAGCTCACGAATAGCTTTTTGGACGCGCTCGAGGGTATCAGGCGCTAACTTCTCCGGAAAACGTATGGCACGTTTCGCCGTCGTCGCAGATACACCTGCCAGTCTTGCAACATCATTAATCGTGGCCACGAGACCATTATACGTGTTTTTCTTGCGTTGGCAAATGAATAGGCTTGATGAAACAGGGTGTTGACATTGGCGATGTTTTTTGCTTATTCTAGTGGACACGAGACCATACTAAGTCTGGGTAGCCGCGCTTACGGGATACTTTGCCTTGCTGCTGCCTTTGGGAAAGGACGTGATAACTGAATTGCTGTAGATGGTGTGTGGCCACGTGGCCACGATGAAATGTGAAACATCAAATTCATTGGAGGAATTGAATGCAGAAACTTTTAGGACTTTTGGTAGCTCTTCTGTTTGGTACGGCATTGGCACAAACCACCGTAACCATCGCTTCAGTAAACAACCCTGACATGGTCACCATGCAAGAACTTAGCAGCGTATTTGAAGCTGCGAACCCAGACATAAAGCTCGAGTGGCTCTTTTTAGACGAAGGCACCCTTCGCTCTCGCTTAACCACTGATGTTGCAACTGGTAGTGGTGCCTTTGACCTGGTAACGGTAGGGGCTTACGAAACCCCACTATGGGCAGCTAATGATTGGATTGTCTCTGTAGATAAGCTTAGCGAAGCCAACCCTGAAGCAGCCGAAACCTACGATTTCGATGATCTGCTTCCTGCCATTAGAGATGGTCTAAGCTATAACGGCGAATTATTTGCTGTACCTTTTTATGCAGAGTCAAGCTTCACCATGTATAACAAGCGTTTATTTGACGAAGCAGGCCTCACTATGCCCGAGCAACCTACCTGGGAACAAATTGCTGACTTTGCTTGCCAGTTAAATGATCCTGAAAATGGTGTTTACGGTATAGCTCTGCGTGGTAAACCAGGCTGGGGCGACAACATGGCACCTATTACCACTGTAGTTAACACGTTTGGTGGTCAGTGGTTTGACGCCGAAGGTCATCCACAACTTGATTCACAAGCCTGGCACGATGCCCTAACTTTCTACGCTGATCTGGTAAATCGCTGTGGCCCTCCTGGCGTCACTGGTAACAGCTTCCCTGAGTCACTGCAACTTATGTCAACTGGCAAAGCCGCTATGTGGGTAGATGCTACTGTTGCTGCTGGGTTTTTAGCAGGCAGTGAAGCAGGCCCTGATATGGCTCAAGCCCTTGCACCTGTTGGCCCTGTTGCCAAAGGCAATGCCTGGTTATGGTCATGGAACTTAGCTATTCCTGCATCAAGCGATGCACAGGAAGCTGCCTATAAATTTATGACATGGGCCACCAGTAAAGACTATATTGAACTGGTCGCTGCAGAAAAAGGCTGGGCGGCTATTCCTCCTGGTACCCGTAAATCAACCTACGAGCGCCAAGAGTATCTAGATGCTGCTCCTTTTGCCACCATGACGCTAAACGCCATTCTTAACGCTGACCCAACCGACTCAACCCTCGAGCCTCAAGTTGCTCCTGGTGTTCAGTTCGTCCAAATCCCAGAATTCCAGGGTATTGGCACTGATGTTGCTCAACAAGTTGCTGCCGCCCTTGCTGGTGATATAAGTGTTGACGAAGCCCTTGCTAATTCACAAAAGCTTGCTGATGAAGCTATGAAAGATGCTGGCTATTACTAAGCAGTAATTGAGTTGAAGTTAAGGACTGAGAAGAAATTCCTTCTCAGTCTTTAATCCTAAGTTAGATAGAAAACAGCGATTATCGAACCACCGTATTTTTATTAGAATGTAAGCTTATTTTTTGTTATCCGACTGGAAATTTATTATTGAAATCATCATGCAACACTAAAAATGTCAACGGCAAGTTTATAGCCCATCAAGATTGAATTTTGTTAGCACGTAGATAAAGTTAGTGACTCATTTGGAAGGATGTGTAATGGCAAGCTCAAGCATGACGACAAACGCCACTCAAAAACGTTCAAAACTCGAGCTACGCAAATACTTATCGTCACCTGGACTGTTATTTTTAATTATCGTTACCCAAGTACCTTTTGTGGTTGCTATTTATTTTAGTTTTACCAACTGGAACCTGTTAAGACCCAACAGTAAGGGCTTTTTGGGGCTTGGAAGTATGTGGCGTAATTACGCACGTATTTTGACCAACTCCACCTTTTATACGGTTCTCTGGAACACTGTGGTTTTGACCATAAGTGTGGTTGTTATCACCTTTATTTTTGGACTGGCGTTTGCCTTATTGTTAAATAGGCCTTTTCCTGGCAGAGCGTTGGCCAGGACTTTACTTATTTCCCCTTTTCTCATGATGCCTGTTGCGGCAGCAGTGTTATGGAAAAATATTCTCCTGGACCCTGCTTCAGGCTTGCTTAGCTATTACCTGCAGTTTTTTGGTGTCAGCAGATTTTATGCCTTAGAAGCTTTTCCCATGCCAAGTATCATTGCAATTCTTTCCTGGCAGTGGATTCCCTTTGTTATGCTTATTTTACTGGCGGGTTTACAGTCGCTACCTGAGTCAACCATTGAGGCTGCCCGTATCGATGGAGCAACTGGCCCGACAATGTTTCGCTTTATTGTTTTGCCACATTTACAGCGCTTTATTGAACTTGCGCTCTTATTAGAAACCATTTTTATTCTTAGTGAATTCGGGATTATATTTGTGACCACGACGGGTGGGCCGGGTATCCAGACGACCAACTTACCGTATCAAATTTTCTTAGAAGCCTTTTCCCGCTGGAATGTGGGTAGAGCCAGCGCTTACGGGATCTTTGCGGTTATTTTGGCAAATATCATCATCGTACTTTTCCTGCGGGTCTTAAATAACAATAACCAGGCAGAGGTGCCAGCATGAAACAAAGCAAGTTAGCGGGTCATTTACTGTCTGCCCTCACTCTTTTTATTGCTTTTGCGATGTTTTTTCCTATTCTCTGGATGTTCATGACCTCCTTTAAAACCGAAGCTGCTGCGATTAGCTTTCCGCCAAAATTTTTCTTTGCGCCCACCCTGGAAAACTGGCAAATCGCTATTTTTGATTCACCTTTTCTTAGATACTTGCGCAACACTGTAAGCATTACCTTTTTTTCTACCGTTCTGGCACTGCTTCTGGGTATACCTACCGCTTATGCCATGGCTTTTTATCCGACAAAGCGCACCAATAGCTCTATGCTCTGGATTATGTCTACCCGTATGTTGCCACCCGCAGGTGTCATTGTGCCAATTTATATTTTGTTTTTGCAGCTAGGTTTACTCAATAAGCAAATGGGCTTAGTTATTTTGTATGCCGCAATGAACTTTCCCCTGGTGGTTTGGATGCTTCGCTCGTTTATGTTAGAGCTCCCCTATGAGGTTATTGAAGCAGCACGTTTAGATGGAGCAACGCTTTGGCAAGAACTCAGGCAAGTGATTATTCCCTTACTCATTCCCGGGATTGCTGCAACCTCGCTTCTTGCCCTCATTTTTACCTGGAATGAATTCTTTTTGGCGGTTAATTTAACCTCGAGTTTGGACGCTGCCCCTTTATCCGTTTATATTTCTACGTTTAAAGCTGCTCAGGGAAACCTATTTATCGCAAAAATGTCAGCCGCTGCAACGGCTGCGGTAATTCCTGTACTTGTGGCTGGTTGGGTAGCACAAAAGCAACTCGTATCAGGTCTTACCATGGGAGCTATTAAGTAAAGGATTGTCATGATAAGCGCACAAATTCTTTCTCCTCAAACCGCAAATGTTAGTGATTTACCCAGGCCACAGCTTGGCCCCCATGATGTTCTTATTGAAGTAAAAAATGCGGGTATTTGTGGAACCGATTTGCATATCTGGCATGGTTCCTATGCCCTTGCGCAGTATCCGCTGGTGCCAGGTCACGAGTTCAGTGGGGTAGTTGCTGAGATTGGTGATGAAGTCAGTACGACTCGAGTCGGTGAGCATGTCACGGCTGACCCCAATCTGCCCTGTAATCATTGCTACTTCTGTCAAAAGCGCCAGTTTAATCAGTGCCTGAACTTAAAAGCTGTGGGCGTAACTAGAAACGGTGGTTTTGCTCGGTATGTGGTGGTGCCTGAAAGTGCTGTTTTCCCCATCGGTGATTTGTCGTTTGCAGCGGCAGCGATGCTCGAGCCTCTGGCTTGCGTAGTCTGGGGACTTAAGCAAGTGCAGATTCAGGCCGGGGACAGTATGCTCATTTTTGGTGCCGGACCCATGGGTTTACTGATGCTTCAGGCCGTCAAAACGGATGGCGCTGCGCAAGTAGTGGTTATAGATAGAGAAGAGGGACGACTCAAGTTGGCCCGTGAACTGGGCGCTACAGCAACGGTAAAAGCGGCAGATTTTAATCAGGCTATGGCACAGGAACTAAGCCCTTTTGGTTTTGACGTTGTGGCTGATGCAACTGGCCTACCCAAAGTGATACAGGATGGGTTTCAATACCTTCGTTCAGGAGGCAAGTTCTGGGTTTTTGGAGTAGCGCCAGATAAAGCTCGAGTCGAGATTAGTCCCTATGAGATTTTTCGCCGCGATTTAAAAATTATTGGCAGTTTTGCACTTAATAAGACATTTCATGAGTCGATTGCTCTGGTAAAAGCTGGGGCTGTCAAGCTCGAGCCTCTTATCTCCCATCAGCTGCCGTTAGAGCGTTTTGCTGAAGCCATGCATTTCGCTGAACATGATCCGGATAGATTGAAAGTGCAGTTTCACCTGGACTAAAGCTAATAGCCAAAGGCTAAAAGCAAGTCCCTTCAGGTCCCCTAATTTGAAGCGACGTTAGCTAGGGATGAGCTTAGGAAGGTTAAAGCTACCCTATGCAGCTAGACCTATAGGTTTAAATTAATCAGTGAATGAGCGTGCCATCTTTGCCAATGGGTGTTAGAGTTTAACTTCTCTACTAGATGTTTAAGGAGTGATGATGAATCTGGAACTCAAAGGTAAAGTCGCAGTCATTACCGGGGGAAGTGTTGGTATAGGGCTTGCGGTGGCAAAGGCTCTGGCGGAAGAGGGGGTCCACTTGGCACTTTGTGCCAGAAACGGTCAGCGCCTCGAGCAAGAAGCCAGAGCTATTGAAAAAGACTACGGAGTTGAGGTATTAAGCCAGGTTTGTGATGTCAGTTCAGCCCAGGACATTGAGACCTTTTTATCTGCGATAGAGGCGCGTTATGGTGGCGCGGACATCCTGATAAATAATGCTGGAACCGGCAGCAATGAAAAAATCATAGATGCGCCAGATGAAAAGTGGCAGTTCTTCTGGGATTTGCATGTCATGGCAGCGGTGCGTTTGTCCAGGGGTATCATGCCTATGATGCAAAAACGTGGCGGCGGTGTCATCTTAAACAATTCTTCGATTTGCGCTAAACAGCCCCTTGGTTACGAACCTATTTACAACACAACCAAAGCTGCCTTATCGATGTTTTCTAAATGCCTTGCTAATGAAGCTATTCCCATGAATATTCGTGTTAACACTATTAATCCGGGCCTGATTCTCACGCCTGACTGGTTAAACACCGCGACAGAACTAACCAAAAACGACAACCGGACAGCCCATGACTATCTGGACGCCATCGCTAAGGAAAATACACCTATCGGGCGCTTTGCGACGCCAGAAGAATTAGCGCATTTTTTTGTCTTTCTCTGTTCGCCTAAAGCAAGTTACTGTGTTGGCTCAACCTACTATGTCGATGGTGGTTGGCTTAAAGTTGTGTAGGTGGTGATGCGATTATGATGTTTGATCTTAGTCATAAAAAAGCTCTGGTTACGGGTGCCAGTAAAGGTATTGGTCGGGCGATTGCCCTTAGTCTTGCTGAGCAAGGTGTCGATTTGGTGATTAGCGCCAGAACAAAGGCCGAACTCGAGCAACTTGCGGGTGAACTTAAGAACAAAGCTGTTACCTGCCATTATGTGGTAGCTGATCTGGCAAAACATGAAGACGTTATCAAGCTTGCAAAAGAAGCCTTGGCCATTTACCCAACAATTGACATTCTGGTCAATAATGCCGGGGTGAGCCACCCGGAATCAGCACTTGAGACTGCTGAAACGAGTTGGGACCATACCTTTGATATCAATGTCAAAGCTCTCTTTTTCCTGTCGCAGCAGCTTGCCCAGCCTATGCTTTCGCAAAACTATGGGCGCATCATTAATATTTCTTCGCAGGCCGGGCTTATCGCTCTGGAAGATCACGCCGCGTACTGTGCCAGTAAAGGTGCTGTGGAAATGGTCTCTAAGGTGATGGCACTCGAGTGGGCCAAATACGGCATAACTGTCAACTGCATCGCTCCAACAGTCATCAATACCCCCATGGCGGAAATGGCCTTTCCTACGCCAGAAGCTAAAGCTAAAATGCTCAGCAAAATTCCCGTAGGTCGCTTTGGTGAAGTTGAAGAGGTCGCTGCTGCTGTTTTATTCCTTGCCTCAAAAGAAGCCGCAATGATTACCGGAGATACCCTTAAGATTGATGGCGGGTGGCTTGTTCAATGACAACGATGCAAGGCGCCCTTCTACCAGGCAATAGTACCGTTGAAATGAAGGAATTTCCCGTCCCTGAGCCAGGGCATGGTCAGGTGCTGGTTCAGGTTAAAGCCTCAACCATTTGCGGTAGCGATATTCGGGCGATTTACCGTGAGCATATTGGTAAAGGCCCCGAGGGTTATCAGGGAGTTATTGCCGGGCATGAGCCTTGCGGACAAATCGTTAAAGTTGGTCCAGGGATGAAGCAGTTTAAGCCCGGTGATAGGGTCATCGTCTATCATATTTCAGGTTGTGGGGTCTGCTATGACTGCCGCCGTGGCTATATGATTAGCTGTACCAGTGAGCACCGCAAAGCTTACGGCTGGCAGCGAGATGGGGGCATGGCGCCTTATCTCATAGCAGATGAAAAAGATTTGATATTGCTGCCCGATGAACTGACTTATATAGACGGGGCACAGGTTGCCTGTGGTTTTGGCACGGTCTATGAAGGTTTAGAGAAGATTGGCATTTCTGGCAATGATGCGGTGCTTGTCATGGGATTAGGACCTGTTGGTTTAGCTGCTTTAATGCTCTCAAAAGCCATGGGAGCGCGGCAGCTTATTGGGGTTGATCTGGTGCCAGAACGGCTCGAGCTTGCCAAAAACCTGGGTTTAGCCGATCATGTTCTGTTAGCTTCTGAAGGGAATGTTGCTGAGATTCTGCAGCTTACCGGGGGTCACGGGGTCGAGCGCGCCATTGACGCTAGCGCCAATGATAAGGCTCGTCTAACTGCTATACAGGCCACCCGTAAGTGGGGCAAGATCGTCTTTTTGGGCGAAGGGGGAACGGTGAGTTTTCAACCCAGCCGTGACATTATTCATGATCAAAAGACCATTTATGGTTCCTGGGTAACGAGTACCTGGAAAATGATGGAACTGGTTGAGCGCTTGGTGCACTGGAATGTTCACCCAGAAGATCTGGTAACGCATACCTTTAGCCTCGAGCAAGCCGGAGAGGCGTATGCACTTATGGCAGAAGGTAAGTGTGGCAAAGTGGCTGTGGTATTTGATTAAGCAAAATGGTTGATGAGATAAGTTGCTCGAGTCGCGGATGGTCTCGTAAATACTAGCTAGGGGCTCGAGCCTGGAGGACAGATGAAAAACTTAATGGATTTAAGTGGAAGAGTGGCGCTGGTTACGGGTGCGGGTCGTGGTATCGGGCGGGAAATAGCTCGAGTCCTGGCGAGTGCTGGGGCCGACATTATCGTTGCCGAATATAATCTGGAAACCGGTAAAGATGCCGTCGAAGAAATAAAGGGCATGGGTCGCAAAAGCTACCTATTTGAAGTGAATGTGGCTGATTCTGCCAGTGTTAAGGCTCTGGCAGAGCAGGTTTATCAGCAGCTTGAGGCTGTTGACATTCTGGTGAATAATGCAGGTGTTTCTGGCAATATGCTTGCTGAAGAAACCCCGGACGAAGAGTGGAAACGTGTCATGGGCATCAATCTTGATGGGGTGTTCTGGTGCTGCCGTGAGTTCGGCTCCCGGATGCTCGAGCGTGGCAAGGGCAGTATTGTCAATATTGCCTCCATGTCGGGTCACATTGTCAATGATCCACAGCCGCAAACGCCCTACAATGTTTCAAAGGCCGCGGTGATTATGCTCACCAAATCTTTAGGGGTAGAGTGGGCGAAAAAAGGGGTAAGGGTTAACAGCGTTTCTCCTGGCTATATCGCTACCGATCTGGTCAAAGGCGTTTTAGATCTGAACCCTGTCTGGAAAGAGCGCTGGACTTCCATGACGCCGGTTGGTCACCTGGGTGAAACCACCGATGTTGCTCACGCTGTCTGGTACTTAGCCTCAGACGCAGCCAAATTTGCCACAGGTACGGATCTGCTTGTTGATGGTGGCTATACTTCTTGGTGAAGAAAGTACCTCGTACCTAGCAATGAATACCTAGTAAGCTCTTACTTTTAACTGGGTACTGGGTACTGTTATGGAAAGGCAATTATGGAAGCACTGGTATTAGAGAAAAAAGATGTTCTTAGTTTAAGAGACATTAAGCTGGATGAAAAACTGGGGCCGCATGATGTACGCATTGACCTGCATACAGTAGGGGTTTGCGGCAGTGATGTTCATTACTATACCCATGGTGCGATTGGACCCTTTATTGTGCGCGAGCCGATGGTCTTGGGGCATGAAGCCTCAGGTACAGTCACCGAACTGGGTTCCGAGGTTGAAAACCTGAAAGTAGGCGACCGCGTTTGCATGGAGCCGGGTATTCCTGACCCTAACAGTCGCGCGACCCGCCTTGGCATTTATAACCTTGACCCAGCCGTGCGTTTTTGGGCGACCCCACCTGTACATGGGGTGCTTAGACCTAGTGTGGTGCATCCGGCTGCTTTTACCTTTAAGCTTCCCGATAATATTAGCTACGCCGAGGGTGCTATGGTAGAGCCTCTGGCTGTAGGCATGCACGCAGCAAACAAAGCCCAGATTAAACCTGGAGATGTTGCGGTTGTTATGGGTGCAGGCCCAATCGGTATGGTCACGGCACTGGCAGCACTGGCAGGGGGTTGCAGTCAGATCATTATGACGGATGTGCAGCAACCCAAGCTCGAGCTTGCCGCCAAACTGGGCCCCATAAGACCCGTCAATGTCGCCAAGGAAAACGTGCTCGAGGTCGTTAACGAACTTACCGATAACTGGGGTGCTGATCTGGTTTTTGAGTGTAGTGGCAATGAACGGGCTGCCGCTGGGGTGTTTGCTCCGTTGAGACCCGGAGGAACGGTGGTTTTTGTTGGTATACCGCTCGAGCCGGTAGCGTACCGTGTTGCCGAGGCTCAGGTAAAAGAAGCTCGGGTTGAAAACATCTTCCGTTATGCCCATGTTTACCCAAGGGCATTAGCGCTTATGGGCAGCGGGAAAATTGATGTTAAACCCCTCATTACCGATACCTTTGCTTTCAAAGATAGTGTGGAAGCTTTTGATTACTGTGTAAATATGCCGCCTACCTCGGTAAAAGCTCAGATAAAACTGGCTTGAAAAAGTAGCTAAGCTTCAGAAGCTCTCACTTAAAAGCGATAGGCTTTAGCTATGAAGATTTATACCAAAACGGGTGATGAAGGCGCTACCGCGCTTTATGGGGGAGAACGGGTTCCAAAGGACTCTTTTCGTGTACGTGCTTACGGCAGTGTTGATGAAGCCAACGCTGCCCTAGGCATGGTCAGGTCGCAGTTAGAAGACCTTGAAATAGACGATCATCTGGCAGAAATTCAAAATACATTGTTTGATTTAGGTGCTGATCTTGCTACTCCCTTAGACTCGAAGTACCGGGATAAGGTAGAGCCCATTACTAAAGAAGATAGTTTGCGCCTCGAGCAACTGATTGACTACTACGAAGAAGATATGCAGCCATTAAAAAACTTTATCTTGCCAGGAGGCCACCCGGCAGCAGCAGCTCTGCATCTGGCGCGTACCGTTGCGCGCCGCGCCGAAAGGGAAGTGGTCAGCCTTGCCTCACAGGAGAGTATAAATAAAGAAACGATGATTTATCTGAATAGGCTTTCCGACTTGCTCTTTGTGCTGGCTCGAGTTGTGAATATGCAGCATGGTGTGAGTGAAGTTCGCTGGCAGGTTAAGGCAAGACAAAAAACCTAACTGAGCCATGCGCGTTGTTTCTTTAGCTTGTTCCAACACGGAAATTGTTTGTGCTCTGGGCTGCGAAGACTTGCTGGTAGGCGTTGATGATCACTCTGACCGACCTGTCGAGGTTGTGGCTGATTTGCCAAGGCTAGGGCCAGATTTAGAGATTGATATAGCGGCAGTTTGTGACCTCGAGCCTGATCTGGTGTTAGCATCTTTGACGGTGCCAGGTCATGAAAAAGTCATTGAAGATTTAGAAGAGGCGGGGCTCGAGTATCTGGTGTTTGAACCGCTATCGCTAAAAGATATTTTGAGTTCCATTCGTGAAATTGCCGCTGCTCTTGAGGTAAAAGAAAAAGGCGAAAGGCTGATTCGGGATATGAGAGCCTGTTTTCAGGAGGGGCAGTACTTTAGCAAGACCCCAAAAGTTTTGGTGCAGTGGTGGAATCACCCCAGCATAGTGCCAGCTCGTTACAGCTGGGTCACCGAAATGATTGCCCTGGCAGGCGGCATAAATCCTTTAAAGGACACCGGCAAAAAGAGCACCTCTCTTGAAGATAAAGATGTTGCCCTCATAAATCCTGATGTGATTATTCTATCCTGGTGTGGGGTTGATGTCAGGAAATATCGTCCAGAGGTCATTTATGCCAATCAGCGCTGGCAAGAGGTAAAAGCGGTAAAACAGCATCAGGTTTTTAGCATTCCTGAAGCCTATCTGGGTAGACCCGGTCCAGGGCTTATGCAGGGCTTTATTGCCTTAAAAGAGATTATCCGTCAAGTGGCAAAAAACTAAGTTACTCCGTGGTGATTAGGCAGGATGCTTAGTTCGTTTGTCCGTACTCGTTCAACAGACTTGACCCGATGGTACATTGAACATGATGTATCTGAATCACTGAACAAGATGTATCTTGTGCAA
>JAGQHN010000290.1 GCA_020431825.1 Trueperaceae bacterium
CCGACTTTCCGCCCCCCCCTTTGACATAATTCAGGAATGAGTCATGGCAAGCTAGGGTATGAAGGAAAGATATAAGAGCGAGACCCTGGAACATTTAGGATTGGTAGCAGGTATGTTCGATGAACTGGGGATTGGTGAATTGGTGGATAAGGAGGTCCCACAAGATTTAGAGCAACGCAACATCAGCGTGGGACAGGCTCTGAAGGCCATGGTGTTGAACGGTTTGGGATTTGCCAATAGACGGCTTTATCTAACGACGAAGTTCTTTCAGAACAAACCGACTGAACGGTTGTTAGGGCAAGGTGTAAAGCCAGAGCAGCTTAACGATGATGCTTTGGGTAAAGCACTGGATGACCTTTACAGCCACGGGGTTAGTGAACTGTATAGCAAGCTTGCTGCCCAGGCAGCAACACGTCTTGGTATCAAGCCTAGAGTAGTCCATATGGATACGACCAGTTTCCATGTAGACGGTGTGTATAACAGTAATGAGCCACCTGATGAGGACAGCAAACTCATCCACATTAGCCAGGGTTATAGCAGAGACCATCGGCCTGAGCTGAATCAGGTGGTTCTGGAGCTGATCACGGAGAACCAAGCCAGCCTACCAGTGATGATGCAGCCTTTAAGCGGCAATAGCAACGACAAGCTGAGTTTCAAGCAGAGCATCGACAAGCATATCGCGCATCTTCAAAGCGACCAGGGACTGATGCTAGTTGTCAGTGACAGTGCAGGCTATACCCAAGACAGTATCAAAGCCTACCAGCAGCAAGGCAGCCATTGGGTGATGAGCGTGCCAGGAACACTCAAAGAAGCGAAAGCACTACTACAGGTGGCTGACCCTAGCAACATGGTGGAACTGACTGAAGGCTATCGCTACATGCCAGTTAAGAGCGACTATGCTGGGGTAGAACAGCGCTGGCTGCTCATCTATTCTGAACAGGCACGGGTCCGTGCAAAGAAAAGCGTTGCCAAGGAGCTTCTTAGGCACTCAGAGCAAGACTATAAAGCCTTTGAAAAACTCTGTCGCACAGCCTTCAATTGTGCTGAAGACGCTGAGCGTGAGGTGCTTGCCTTTCAGAAGACGCTCAAGGTTCTTAGCCTTAGCAACATCGAGCTTATCCCAGACCATCACTTCGCAAATGCTGGAAGACCGCCTAAGGATGCTGTCCCCGATACCATCAGCTATCACCTCAGCGGGGTACTTGCTGCTGACATTGCTCAACGTGAAACCCTCATCACCAAGCGGGCCTGCTTCATCCTGGCAAGTAATAATCTTGATCAGAACGACCTCAGTGACGCTAACATCCTGACCGAGTATAAGGGTCAAGTACACGTTGAAGGTGCTTTTCGTTTTCTCAAAGAGCCAATGTTCCTAGCCAGCACCCTCTACCTCAAAAAGGTCGAGCGCATCATGGCTCTCTTAATGGTGATGACCGTTTGCTTACTTGTCTATGCCGCTTTGCAGCACCGTATCCGCAAAACACTGCAACAACATCATGTTCATCTTCCTGACCAGAAGGGTAAACCCTCCCAGCGCCCCACGACCAGGTGGGTGTTCGAGTTATTTTTGGATGTCCATCTCCTTACTATCATCAACTCCACGTCCCTACATACCTTGGTTCTAAACCTCCAGGACGAACTTAGAGTTCTTCTCTCGCTACTAGGACCCCCCTATCAACAGCTTTATTCCTAATTTATTCAGAGGGGGGGCGGAAAGTCAGTTCTACCATGAAACTGCTTTGCGGGTTTCATTAAGACGCTGGTATTCAGCAACAGCATGCTATCCAACATTTGCCCG
>JAGQHN010000291.1 GCA_020431825.1 Trueperaceae bacterium
CCCCTTTGCTAAAAGAAATGCTTGAAGGGCAGCTTAAAATCTTGGGCCCGTTTCAGGCACTCGCTTAACTGTAACGCTGCTGTAACGCGAAGAAAACGCCGCTTGTCTAGACTGCTCTTATGCAGCAGGATGAGCTTTTGGGAAGTTTTCTTTTACGGGTGGTCGTACGCAAGCACAGACCCTGCTACGCCTTGCAGAATTTAAAAACAGGCGAAGTTAAACAATTTGAGACGAGCGCTGATGCGTTTGCTTATGTCGAGCGCTCGAGTGAGCAGCTTTCTGGACAAAAACCAAATGAGAAATAAGCTGTGGGTTTTGCGTCAAATCAGCAAGCCTTTAGGAGGAAAACATGATAAAGCGGATCACAACTCTGGCTATTCTGATTAGTCTGCTGGCAGTTTTGCTAGGAGCTTGCGGAGGCAGTAGCAGCCCCAAACCTTCAGATGATGGCTTAAAGGATTTGCTTGATGCGGTAGATGCGGGTGGCAACCTGGATACCAGCATTAGCATTACGGTGAAAAATAGCATTGCTACTACAAAGCTTGCTCCTCTTGCCAAGGGCGCAGTAGAGCCGGTTCTGGTCGAAGTTGAAGGCAAGAGTCCTGCAGGTCGGCCCTTTAAAGCTCTTCTGGTAGGTTCTTCCGAAAATGCCCTGGCAGCAGGCTTTAGTGGGCAACTAAGGGTAAAAGCCAAAAAGACGACGGTAAAGGGCGAAAATGTCATTGCAGGTTACGCTGCACTGCTTAATGCACCAGATATAAACTTCCCTGGGTTTGCTTTTCTGGCAGTTAAAACAGGGCTAACGCTTGATGGCCCTGAGGTGGGTTCTGTTTACAATATGGACGGCAAAGCTGCGCTTAAAGGTTTTTGTACCGATCAGCACCTGGTAGGCGCGTCACTGTTTAAGAACAGGCTTGAGACGGTCAGGGTTATTAGTGCAACAGTAGCCCTTTTAAATGACCGCCTGCCCTGTGAAGAGGGCAAGCAGATTGACAGTGAGGTGCAGATGAATTTTGAATCAGAGGTGGTAAATACGCATCTGGGCAAAGTTCTGAGCAGTTATGGTGTCATGGAGGTAAAACAGGGTGACAGCTCTTACACCATGCCTGTTTTTACCCTTGGTGTTCCAGAAGTTTTATCAAACCGAATTAAGCAAGAGCGTTTTGAGGCCAAGGTAGCCGATAACGTTTATGTACTAACGCCCTTTTTTATGTCAGAGATTGAAAAAATTGCGGGTGGTGTGGTGTACCTGAGAAGCCTGCCAGCAGGCTATGAGAACCTTAAGGCAGGGGATCTTTTGGTAAGTCGTCCGTTCCCGAGACTACCTGAGGGACTACTTCGACAGGTGACTTCCGTTCAGCAGAGTGAAAAAGGTGTTGCCATTGCTACTTCGGGGGCCAGGCTCGAGCAGCTTATTCAGGAGGGCGGCTTTAGCTTTAGCCGGCCCATTAGCCCAGAAGATTTAACTGAAGATATAGCCGGTTTTGACGGGGTTGACTTTAGTTCGTTTAATGACATTGAAACTCTGCGAGCAGAGGCACTTGCCAGTCAGGGTTTAGCCACGCAAGCCCTTGACCTCTTGCCGCGCATCAATATAAGCAAAACAATTGTTGGCGATTTAAAACTAGAGGGTTACTTTGACCTTGGTGTGCAACCTGTCTTTGAGTTTGATTGCCGTGGCGGTTTGTGCGCTGAACTTAAAGTCGTCGGCAAATTTATTGTTACCGAAGAGGCCCAGCTTGCGCTGCACGGAAACCATAATGAAAGCTATAGCAA
>JAGQHN010000292.1 GCA_020431825.1 Trueperaceae bacterium
ATGATGCGCCTCTAGCTCCTGACTTACTCAAAGATCTTGTGACAGAACAAGTCTTAGCTGATAAGAGTTATGACAGTAATTCTATTCTTAAACTAATCCAAGAAATGCTCAATGCTGAAGCTGTTATTCCACCTAAAAGCAATCGCTTAGAACCTCATGATTATGACAAGGATGCTTACAAAGAGCGTCATCTCATTGAGTGTTTTATTAACAAGATTAAACATTTTCGTCGAGTCTTCACTCGCTTTGATAAGTATGCCAAACGTTACCTTGACTTCCTTGCCTTCGCTGCTACTCTTATCTGGCTTAGATAGATTAAATGTCAACACTACCTAGCAAATGGGGGTCTGAGGCCGGGTGAGCAGTTCATACGGAGTTCATCTTGATGGCGTAAAAGAGAGCTGAGACTCGAGTCTATGAGGGATAGGATTTTATGAAAAACTTGGTACTTGTTTTTGTTTTGTTTTTATCAGTGGCAAATGCACAACTATTTGATAGCCTGAATCCTGCAGGTGTTGTGAATGGCGCTGCTGTTCAGTCTACGGTGACCAATCTTGCTCCCGCTGATGCAAGTGCTGAGCCAGTTGCCGATACCAGTTATGTCTATAGTGGACAGCGCTTATTGAGTAAGCAATTTGTGGAGGGTCTAAAGACGAGTCCTGAGGCAGCCAACGCGACGGCTGAAGATTTTGCCGGGCTCGAGGCAAGCATCAATCAGATTCTTGACCAGTACGACATTGTGGTTAGGGGTATAGGTGAAAACCCCTATGATCTGGGCACAGCAATGGCGGCTTTTTTTGAGTTTAGCTACGATATCTTACACGGTATCGATAAAGCCCCGACGGACGCCCAAACCCTGGGTGCAATCAGACAGTGGCGGGTGGCCATAAGCAAAACGCCGGAGCTTTTAGCAAAATCAAATGAGGAAAAACAACTTATGGCAGAGTCACTGTCTGGTACACCGCTGTTTTATCTGGCGCTCATAGAAAATTATGAGCAAAATGGTCAGGCGCAAGAAGCAGCGCAAATGAAAGCTCAGTGGCTCGAGCTGTTTAAGCAAGTGACAGGAGTTGATGTAAGTGAACTCCAGTATCTGGAGGGTGGGCTGTATGTTGCGTCCTGGATGGCGAATCAGGCCACTATCTCTACGCCTCAGCCGCTGACAAGTCCGGCATCTGCTCAGGCTGAGCCAGCCCCAAACCCCCTGGCAACGCAGGCTCCACCTAATCCGTTAAACCCGCTTTCGCAGGCGGCTGCCGATCCTTATGTGGGGACTTTTCTCGGACAGGATATAAGTTTAACGCTGGCAGGCTCGAGCGCTTCTTATAATGGTGAACTGGTGTTTAATGGTCAAGCGTATCCGGTACAAGCTGCTGCAACTGCAGAAGGAATTGCTGGAACCTTTGCTGCTAGTGGTACAGAGTTTGCCTTTACTGCCAGCCTGAATGCAAGTACCTTAACCTTGCTGAGTGGTGGGAATACTTTTAGCCTTCAGAAACAATAAGCGTCTGAAATCGTACGTGAGCGCGTACCCTTAGACGACTAGGGCATCATTCAAGCATTTTGCTATTACTGGACCTCGTAGAACTCGAGGAAAACCCCGTTTTTGGTGCGCATGCCGCTGCATACTGCCACGATTTTGTTAAGCCAGGCATACTGACTTGCTCCTGTTTCAAACTGGGGCGTGGCACGAAAATAGGGTAGTGGTCCACTAAAAACTGCTAAGTTAAGGGATGGTGATTAAAAT
>JAGQHN010000293.1 GCA_020431825.1 Trueperaceae bacterium
ACTATGCGCTGGTTGTAGCACAAACTCTCAATTCTAGCCGTTAAACTTGGTCCCGCTGAGCGCAGTCTTGTTTCAGGCAATTGGAATTATACGGGCATAGCAAACTGGCCAAGAAGCCTTTTAATCGACGCATCACGTCTCGAGATGAGCAAACGATGGGATAGCTCGAGCTTAGTTCTAAAATTTCCGGTGGTTATATCACCCCGAATGATACGAGGTGCTGCTTCACATAGGGATGTTTGTTTATCACAGCCTTTACTCGAGCCCGAACAGGTCACCATCCTTCGCAACAGAGCTAATATCAAATTTCTAGCAAGAGCCTAAGCTATTAACCTCAAAGATAAGTGAGCAGCTAACATTTGCGTGATTTCGTATTTAGAGGGTGTTATGGACTCGAGCCGACCCTTTCTTAAAACCAATAAGGCAATCTCGCTTGACGCTTTAGCAAAACTCGTGTAGACTTTCTAAGCTTGAAGCTTGCCAAAATAGGCTTTAACGGGGTGTAGCGCAGCCTGGTAGCGCACTTTCTTGGGGTGGAAGAGGTCGCCGGTTCAAATCCAGTCACCCCGACCAGCAATAAGGAGGCCTAGCGCCTCCTTTCTTTTTTGCCTGCTTAGTCGAAAAACCCTTTCTTTTAAGTATTTAAAATCACAAGTTGCACGTATTTATTTTGTATCGCAGCACACAGGACCAATGCTATACCACTTATTTGGGTATACTTTTTGTAGGTAACGGGTTTTTGGTAGGCAGATTATTAGGATGAAAAGCTTAAGTGAGGCTTCGGCGCAAGAACAATTGCTTATGGAAAGACTGTCTCAGGTCTATAAGTCAGCAACAGGTGGTGACTTATACCGCGTTCTTTGTGATTACCAAAATGAAGACCTTATCTCAAAAAACCAGCTTCCCAGTGACGAACTTGAAATAGTTCAAAATATCATTTCTATTATTGATTTGGCGCTAAGTTCTTTGCCTTCTCAGGCGAATATTGGCGATTTAAGTGATTTCTGGCTGCAACATTATCTTAGCAAAGCCCATTCCTTATCCAAGCCTTATTTACAGGAAATCTGGGCTAGTCTACTCAAGCTCGAGGCCACACACGCTGGAACAGTCCCTATCGCCAGTCTTAATGCACTCGCTCAACTGGAGGAAGAAAGCTTAAACTGGTTTGCGGCATTATGCCGTTTTAGCATCAACCCTGTAGATCCGATTCCGCTTATTTACTCTGTTGAAGATGATATTTATAAACAACAGGGCCTAAGTACCAGAGCTCTCTTGGAACTCGAGGCTGATGGTCTTATATTCATGAGAAACGATCCTGGCTATTTTAGAAAAGTCCTACCCCCTAGTGGTCAAATCACTTATTTTGGGCAAACCTTAGGTTTTGACGTATCAAAGTCAAATGACCTTCTCAATATTGGCACTGTCGTTTTTAGTGCAAATGGTAAAACCTTAGCTGCCGTTCTTACTCCATCTCCGGTGCCTGACTTTCTCGATCATCTAAAGTCTCACTGGACTCATCTCGGTTATCTCGCCAAAGACTAAGAGGGCAGCATGCTCCCGAGCTAGATGAGTTTTAAGATTTCATGAGACCTAATTGCCATTTTTCTTATAGTAGACTTCCCTGAAAAGGTCACAAAAGTCAAGAAGTAGAATAAATAAAGCGAAGTCTGAACGACAAATAGAACCTTGAACT
>JAGQHN010000294.1 GCA_020431825.1 Trueperaceae bacterium
ATTCACACTTTTAGCTATAGCCTTTTCATGGGCACATCATATTGGTGAGTGGCTGCATGATTCAAAAACGAAGATTTTGAAACTTAAGTCCCATTTAAGATTAGAAAAGTCGTTCTTTCGTCATGGTCTTGATTACCTCAAACATCTCATTAGCAATCTCAACCGCAAAGCTGATGCCTTGTTTTTTTGTATTCGACTTTTGTCCCGTACTTAGCTCATTGATAACTAAAATTTACTGAATTAGCATGAAGACGAAGGGTTTTCTTAGTGTTTACGGGAGTTACCTAGTTTTTATCGAAAAAGTGTCGAAATGGGTGTACAAAGCTTTTTGCATAGAAATTTTTGGGCTGTTTGTTCTATTTTAAACTTGAAATACTATCTGTCAAAATCAAGATAGATCTGATACTATTCTAGACATTCTTAAACGTGGCTACTATGCTACAGAATCGACTTACACCGGTTGTACAAAAGCGAATGGGTCTTGCCCTTGGTATCTGGGGAGATGCAGGCATAGGTAAAACGCATCAAACACAGGAACTCCTGAGAAACTTACCCTGTCAAAACCTGAGTCTTCACGCTACCACTGCACTATCAAGCCTTGTTCAAGAAGTGCCTAAGGCTAAAAAACTAGCTCTCTGGGCAGAGCACAATCTTAAGCGTCTGGTAAACGGGGAAACGCTTGAAAAAGAGACACTGCTAGCTGCTCTTTCTGCACTGTTTGCTGCGCTGGCTCCCTTTGTCTTACATCTTGAGGACATTCACGAGCTAGATGATGAACGACTTGAGTTTATCTGTAACCTGGCAAAGCGTGTCCAAAAAGTCAAAGGTGCTGCCCTTATGGTTACCAGTCGCAGGGAACCACCTGCACCGTTCTTAGGTTTAGAGCTCGAGTCTTTAAGTCAAGCAGAGACCCAAGTCCTTCTCGAGACCGAACTTAAAAGCAACCTGCCTAAAGAAGCACTTCAGTGGATATATGACAAGGCTGCTGGCAATCCTTTGTACTCCCTCGAGTACCTGCGCTTTCTAAGCCGCCAGGGCTTTCTCTGGAGTAATGGTAAAACCTGGCACTGGCGCAGGCCTGAAAACAATCTTATGCCTGTTACGGTTGAAGCCTTAATAGAACAGCTTCTTGTTCAAGCCAGAGCCGAACCCTTACAGCGCTATGTGCTCGAGAGCAAAGCTTTTTTACCGCTTGACTCAGGCGATGAACTTTTGCAAAAGGTTGCCAGGGTTAACAAAGACGAACTACAGCTAGCACTAACAGGGCTGTCTCAGCAAGGCATCTTCAAAGACAAAGGTTTTGCACATCCTTTATTTAGAGAAGTGACCCTAAAAACCTTATCATCAGAGAGAAAACGTAATCTGGCTAGGAGAGCGATTAATGTTTTGCATGACAAACCAGAGCAAGCTGCCCTTTTTGTGGAGGAGGCGGGGATCGAGCCTTCTCAATCATTAGCGCTTCTTAAAAGAGCTGCTGAAAAAATTAGTAAAGACAATGAAGTAGAGGCTGCAAGATTTCTTGCTAGAGCTGTTGCTTTTGCAGAAGGTGAAGAAAAAGGTGAGTTAGCCTTAGAGGCCGCAGATCGGTTGCGTAATCACGATATGAATACCGCTATAGGTTTAACCGAAAGCGTT
>JAGQHN010000295.1 GCA_020431825.1 Trueperaceae bacterium
TTTCTAGAGATAAGCCTAACGCTTCCATAAAGCCATTTAAGAGACTCATACAGCTCTTAAATGGCTTTATGGAACGTAAATTCAGCGTATTACTGATTTATTTGTGTGTTAACTTCAAACAATTCTCCCAGCGTCCCTCAATGCGCTTAGTTCACCGAGCTGGCAATCTGAAAATTGACGTAGCTTTAACATAGCAGGGTTGCAATAATACAGACAAATTACAGTAGGGAGATACCAAATAATCTGAGATTATTTTAAGTTCTTTACAAAATTTTTTTGAATGGTGTCCATAGGCTCATTATCTTCTTTAAATTTTCTTAAGGTGAGAAATGGAATATTTAGACTATAAAAAGGGTCTCATTAGAGGAGACGGAAACATCATGTTGAAACTTAAATGTGCAATATCAGCCTTGTTTATTCTTGAGATTGGGGTTTCAACCTCCAACCTTGGCTGTTCTTTGACCGGACAGCTGAGGTACCTCGAGCAATCAGAGGTACCTACCTGTTTTAAGGGTGTGGTTGAAGCTCATCTTCCTTTTATAGGCTATTCCAAAGAAGTCAAAATTGGCAATGAGGGGCAGTTTTTCTTAAACCTCCAATATAGAGGAGACTATGTGTTCTTTTTTGAGGTAAATGAGAGAAGATTTAGTTTAACCGTAGATCTGGAAAGCTACAAACCATTAAAAAGTTTATCTCATAGCTAACCCAAAAAGTTCAAGATAGGTAAAGGAATAGTTTGTAATAAAGCTACGGAAAGGAATGCTTCTAGGCTGAATCCAATGGCAAAACAAAACATTGTAGAAATTAAAAATAAAGAGAGTGCCAGCTACCTGAGCAAACTCAAACATTTGACCTTTTTGCAGCCATTTCTTGAGGGGTCGGTAACTGTTTCTCAAGCAGCTAGCCAAGCTAATGTTCGTGAGCATCAGATGCAATATTTTGTCAACAAGATGTTAAAGCTGGGGCTTATGGAGATCGAGAGAGAGGAAAAACGTCAGGGAAAACCTCTAAAATACTACCGCTGCATTGCTGAATCTTTCTTTATACCCTTAGACAAGGCTCCCATTTCCAATGTTAGCTCCTATTTCGCCCAACTCGCCAATGTAATGTTAGATGAGCAAATTAGCTATCAGGCCAAAGCCACGTTAAAAAAACACCAGCAGGAGAAGTTTGGGTTCTGGATCAGCAAAGACCCTGAGGCAAAGTCGGTTAGATTTCAGTTACTGCCTGCATCAAGAGTGCTGGAGCAAGATTCAACCCTTGCGCCCAGCCTGGCTGAAGTACCTAGTTTTATTGGGGTTGGCAGAATTAAATTGACAACAGAAACGGCTCAAAAACTGCTGGAGAGCCTAAAGGTATTTAATGAAATCCCAGAAGAACCTGAGGGAGAATATTATTTTTATAGAGTCGCACTCACCCCAGTCGTAGAGGATTAACAACAGGCTAAGCCTTTATGCCTGTTTTGACCTAGCTTCCGTATTTATTTGCTAATTTGTCTTGGATTAGGAAATGCCTCTCTAGGTATGGCACGAGCAAACATAACAACTGAGCGTTTTGCCGAAAAGGTTTTGGCTCCATTTTTAGCCATGAGTGTCAGACTCGGCTC
>JAGQHN010000296.1 GCA_020431825.1 Trueperaceae bacterium
AATCGTTTAAGGTTTAATTGTAGTAGCTAATGGTTGTTTCTTTAGGAGCATTAGGTTCACTAAATAAAGGCATATCTTCATCACTAATCAAGTAACCTGAAATTTGATAAAGACCAAAGCTAAATTCTTTCATTGCCTCTTTAAAGGCTTCTTCATCCAAACCCTTAGCCTTGAGTTCAGAGTATTTATATTTGTAAGCCTCTTTGGCTAGGAGAAAGGCAATATTTTGATTCATGTTTCCATCCGCATAGATTCGATTTGTCTATAGTTTACGTGTCTTTTGTTACAATTGGACTACAAAAACTATGCTGAAGCACGTCTTCGAGAACAAGCTTAAGCCTCGGTAAGCAATAAAGTCTAGGCTTTTACTGTCATTTCCTCCCCTCATACCCTCTGACATAATCAACAACCATAGCTTTTGGAAAAGGCATGGCTTTAGACGCAGTTGTTAATCGGTCAGGCAGCTCATAAAGATTAAGCATCAGTTGCATGGGGTAGGTGATGGACTGATATAGACTTCGAACCCTTTGGTTATCGATATAAAAATCAATCTGCTCTGAAGACCACTCCACAGCGTAACAATGAAAATCAGCAGCATTGAGTTCAAACTCGTCCTCAAAAAACGCGTCTTTAACATTTGGATCGTTGAAGGGATGAACACCATAGCCAATTCGTGATTTTTGGCTAGAAATGTTTTCGCCTTTAAGTTCACAGATACAGATTTCTGCTGACTGCTTTGGATCTTCCTCAAAGCCGATCATCCATAAGGCACTTAGATACCCTGGCAAAGGTACTGCTTTTAGCCTGACTTCAATAAAGCCAGAGCTAGGGGTATAGAGCCTGGTGGTTGGCTGAACTTCACGTACCTGTAAATCTGGTCGAAAGGGATGTTGACCGCTACTGCTTCCCAAAGGGCCTGAGCGACAGCCTGTTTGCAAGTTAGATACGCGAATAGCGCCGTTATACTCTTTACTCCAGGGTTCTTGATCGGCTTCAATAAGGAGTTCTAAACAGCCCTTATTCAGACGATAACGCGGTTTGGTTTGCTTGCGACTGCTCCACTGAGGGAGATAGCTGGCTAACCACTTACTGCTATCTAGCTCGCTTCCCTCAAACTCGTCACAAAACACCAAATGATAGCCTGGTTTTTCTCTGGGATTGGCTGGAAAGTCGCTCATGTTTTAAGAATACGCCCGAAACATTTTTGAGTTCACTTGTACCTTTCAAAACTTAGCAATTGCTTAGTCCTATTACCTGAATGCTCATACCTTCAGCAGTCCCAAACAGCAACTAATTTGGTCGATGTCCTACCCTCAAAGGCGGTGCAGCTCGTAACCGTTCCCAGATCTCCGTCTGCTTCAAACGACTGACAAACAATGCACCAGGCTTTAGGGCATACCCTTCTTGCTGGTCAATCTGAATGCGTCTAAAGGCTTGATAGAGGGCAAAGAAATAGTCCTCATTCTGCCAGTAGAGCCTCAAGGCTTGCCAAAAGAGCCAGCGGTAGAAGTTGATGTTGCCTGTGTCTGCCAAACGCGCTGCACAGGTCTCAGCAACCTG
>JAGQHN010000297.1 GCA_020431825.1 Trueperaceae bacterium
GTACCTCCTTTATGTTTGTATTTTTTTAATACCAATTTTATGATAGGATGGCAATTTGGGATACAAGAAGTGTGGTTGGTTGATTGTTGGTGATTTGGTGATGGGAAATAAAGAGATAGGTGAGAAATGCAATGTGGAAGGTTCAATCGTGGACTTCGTCATGCAGGGAGTAAAGGTCTCTGTAAAACAAGCTGGTTTAAAGCTTCAAAGTCTTCTGGAACCTATTAAAACTAAAGTAGACCAAACCCAACAACTCAAATCACCGACTAACCTAAACCAGAACCCAAACCAAAAGAAGACCAGCAAGAAAGCGCAATTAGACCTTTATTCGAAGAAGTCTGGGAGTATCTAGAAGTAGTAGATGCACCAGGCGAAATCTATGATGTCTTTGGCAAAATAGAAGATCTGGTTTCAACCTATATCGATCATTACCAGAGTTAAGTTCTTTTAAAGGCCTGAAAACTCAGGTCCTTTTATACTGATAAAGACGAACTATTGAACAGGTTCAGTAGCCCGTTGTAAAAAACAAAAAAGACCAGGTAAAACGGCGCAAAAGAACCCTGACTAAACCTCAAGCATTAACTGATCTAAAACGTCAGACGAATAAAAGGGTAAGTCATTTAACCCGGTTATCTCGTCTAAAAGCTGTGTGGAGAGGCGCTCACAGGCGGTTTGAAACTCATGGGTGTAAAGTAAACTGCCATCTGATTCCTGGTTAAAGAGATCAATAAGCAGCGTCCGGAGCTGTTCAATGCGCTGCTCTACAAGCTGATAGTCCTGCATCAGGCTATTCCTTTCTTGACCACCTTTTCTCTTCTTCCTAAACCATAGGGTCTGGGCGAGATGGTTAAGACCGGAGATTTACGAAAGCTTGTCAGGAAATGTCGACTTGACAATGGGGATATGAGGATGAATCCAGCGGACTGGGCAAGCAGTGTAAAGAATTTTACATTGCTGCATAAGGCAGGCTCATTAAAGCCTTCTCATAATTACGAGGTCTAAGCTACGATTGGGTTGTCTCCCTTTTCCCTTTTCAACCCTAAAAAACACATTATTAAGGAGCACAGGCTATGTATGCGTCCCGTCTGATATTCGATACAAGTGGAAGCAAACGCCCTATTGTTTCCCCTAATGCCTGGTTAGGGCAGGATAAGTGTGTGATCGGTCCCTTTAGTAATCAAACCATTGCCGAATACTTTGCTGGCAAACGGGTTGACTTTGGTCACTATGAAGTGGTGGAGCAAACCATCTTTGCTCGAGGGGATTCCTGGTATGTGCAGGTTGATAAACAAACAGCCCTTATGGGCTAAGCTCCCATAATCCTATTAAGCTATCTGCCCCATTTACAGGTATGGGGCAATGGTTTTGTTTATCGTTTGGCAACAAGGACACAAGGCAGATAGGGATCGCCACTTGCTTACCTTTTTATGATGGATTATTGCTCGAGGCTCATTTAGCCCAAAAACAGTTCAGCATAGATTTCTTCAATGTCCTCTTGACTTAAGAACTAACCCGAAAGCATAAAGAGTT
>JAGQHN010000298.1 GCA_020431825.1 Trueperaceae bacterium
TCATCATCCCCTAAAAGAATTGTCTGGTTGAGAAGTTCAAGAGCTGCTTTCTTAGCGTCCCGGTAAACATTTTTTTGATTAACTTGCAAAATTCCTTGCATTTCGGTTAAAGGGATTTCCACTCTGGCAAATTGTTCCTGATCTGGACTAAGCTGGGCCACGACAGAATAAATTAGCCTTAATGCATGCATACTCAAGCCTTCTTGAGACATGGCCAGAGTATTTGCCTGCCTGATCCTGCGACTGAGCATGGCTCAAGCTAACACATGAAAGGCAATTAGGCAAGTGTGTTTTTTATCGTCGTAGACGAGCTTTCTCGTACCATCAGGAATTCCTCTCATACCATCTGAGATTCCTTCTAAGACCATCTTGCTTTCCGCCTACTACCGTCCAAAACTCCTTCTTATACCATCAGAGAAACCTTTATCTACCATCAGAGATTCCGTTTTCGGTTGTAGTTTTCGTGTCCAGGACATGGTTTTTAAAGCCCCTAAATATATGTTAAAGAAAAAGAATGATTAAATAACAAAACACTGTTGCATTTTCAATAAATTTTTTGAATAAGGAAGCTGTGATGGTATAAAACGGAATTCCTGATGGTACCTTGCTTTTTAAGACTGCCTCAAACATAATTTTTGTGAGGTATATCACACGAAAATCTGAAAAAGGGGAAAGTTTGAAACCAAATACCATCAAAATCTCCTTCTTATACCATCAGGGATTCCTCTTTGCGCAAAAACATACCATCACAGCTTCCTTATTTCGCTGTTTATACCATCAGGAATTCCTTTTTAGCTTATAAATACCATCAAAGTTTCCTTTGGGTTTAAGTAAAGCAAATCCGCATTAGCAGTGATTTTCCTGAACTATCTGACATTTTTGTCAGATAACTTCTCTCGAACATTTTACCTTTTTGGTCACAGTCACTCTAATAAGAAAGCTTAATTCTTAGCTGAAAAGGAGGTCATACTTAAACAACTTGCAGGGACTTTTCAGAAAATAAGCGGCGCTAACTTATTATGCTAGCAACCTTGGTCGTGACGAGTGTCGAAGGTAGCTGATGGAGCAAAACTTTCAGAATTTAGGATAAATAGAAAACCAATGCTAAAAAGGATCCTTATAAGGTAAATACGACAACTTCGCTTCTAGGTTTTTAACCGCTCTTCCAATACCTCCACGACAATATCACTCATATCCCTCTTCTCTCTAAGCGCTTGCATTTTTAACCTGTCTCTTAATTCTTCAGGAACAAA
>JAGQHN010000299.1 GCA_020431825.1 Trueperaceae bacterium
AAGCAGTCGGAAACCTACCTAAAAGCCATTTACGCACTAGGTGCCCTACTTCGTAGTAACTTTCACAATGATGAATCAGAACCCTACTTTAAAGAATCCCAACACTTAGCTGAAACCTTAGGCAATAAGCAACTTTTAGCAGATACGTTAAACCAGTTGGCTGGCATAGCTTGGGCAAAAGGAAATCTTGAAACGTCAAATGATTTGCTCAATCAAAGCCTAGACATAAAACGCGAGCTGGGGGATAAGAGGGGAGTTGCAATTTCATTAGAAAATTTAGCGTTGTTAGCAAAGCTACAAAAAAATTATGATTTGGCGAAAACGCTATATTTCGAAGCGAGCGAGGTTTATACAGCCTTGGCTGATGACACCTTGAGGGCAAATACATTGAGGAACGTAGGTCGAGCGCTGATGTTTGAAGGGAACTTCAATGAAGCACAAAAATATATGCAAGAAAGCCTAAGTATTTTTGAGCAACTACCTAATCAAAAGAGGCTAGCTCAGGTCCAAAACGACTTGGCTTGCATCATCTGCCATAAAGGAGATTTTGACTTAGCCTTAGATTTATTAGAAAAAAGCAGTACGCTTGCAAAGGATTATGGCAACAAACGAGATCTTGCTAATGTTTTACATAGTTTTGGGTTGTTAAGCTATTCCAAGAATAGGTTTGAAGAAGCAAGTGCCTATTTTCAAGAAGGATTGCAGTTAGCTTATGAAGTTAAAGATGTTAAAGGTATTGGTAGTGCCCTCGAAGGCTTGGCAAGCGTAGTTGCACAAAAGTCAGATTTCCTGCTTGCCGCAAAACTCTGGGGTGCTTCGGCAAATTTGGCATATGATTTAGAATCGGTAAAGATTTTTTTGAATACTCACTATGAAAGTGACGTAGCAAATGTGAAAAATGCATTGGGTGAGCTGGCTTTTTCAGAGCATTTTAAAAAGGGTCAAGCGCTTTCAGTAGATGATGTTATCAGTCTTGTTTTGGATTCATCTGAAAACGTCGGAAAAAATATAAAAAGAAGAGAAATTGACGATTAACACTGAGCGTCAATTTCTCTATATGTATTATTTGTAGATTTAGCGTCTAGCCTCCATCCCAATCATTTCCACCATCTGCAATTAAGTTACTTTGGCTATAGTTTAAATTACTCATTTTCCAACCCGTCAAAAGAGCTGAAACTCCAAGAATAGATGTAATGCTTAAGATCGCAATCAGTTTTTTCATAAGTTTTCTCCTTCAACTTT
>JAGQHN010000029.1 GCA_020431825.1 Trueperaceae bacterium
CTTTCCACCTTTAAGGCGGGAGGGGCTTATCTTGCTAGACGTTACCGAAAACGCTGGCTCATCGAGTCTTTCTTTAAGGCCATAAAATATGACTTTGGCCTTAAAGAAGCCAGGCTCAGAACCAAAGGAGGTATCAGGCTCTGGATTTTCTTCGCTTGTCTTGCCTACACTTTAGCTAAGTTTGAGCAAGGTCTAAAGCAAAACCAGAACTCAATCACTGATGCTGCTAAAGCTGTTGCTGAGCAGCTTTTTGATATTCACTTTATTCATTTACTCACTGACCTTGAGGCTTTTAACCATCGCCATTCTCTTCAGTTCAAATTAGTTCCTGTATAAATGCAAGTCATGAGTTGTACAAACTTCGCAGATGAACCCTTAACCCTTAGCTGATAATCTTCCTGACTTAACTCACCACACGGTTTTTACCCTTTCGTTTTGCTTGATATAACTTGGCATCGGCTGCGCTCAGCATCGTTTGAACAGAGTCATAGAGGTTCTCGGCTATACCTATACTTATGGTGACGTTAAGGTCTCGTTCCAGGTCTTGCCACGGATACCCTTCAATCTTAATACGGATTCTTTCGCAAACTTTAACTGCATTCTCGAGGCTGGTTTTGGGAAAAAGAGCAACGATCTCTTCTCCCCCATAACGCGCCACAATATCAGAATCCCTAAGACTATTCATAAAGATACCAGCAACTATTTTTAGTACTTCATCGCCGGCAGTATGGGAAAAGGTGTCATTAATTTTCTTGAAATTATCGATGTCAGCGAGCATGACACAGAAGCTTTGCTGTTTTTTGAGCTGTTTATCAAACATGGCCTGAAACTGGCTATCAAAAAATCTACGGTTAAAGAGTCCTGTTAGCCCATCCTGATTACTTAGCTGCTCGAGTTCCTGCACCGCAGTAGAAAGCTCCAGATTTTTCAAGCGATGAATCTCCTGTTCCTGACGGAGCTTTTCCAGTTCAAACTTATTTTGTAAGAGCGTACTCCGAACCGAAGCGGAACTCTCGACCAGCTGTAACTTTTGCCTATGAAACAGCTTGTGGTATTTAAGCGCATTTACCAGATCACCCGTTGACTCATAAAAAAGCGCTAAGTCTTCATACCTCTCTTGCAGGCGCCGACTATCACGACTTTGAATTGCAAGCTCCAGCGACTCATGCAAAAATTGCTGGGCAGCCTTAATATCACCCGTCATTTGGGCAAGTTCACCAAGATTTCCTTTAATCAAAGATTCTCGCGAAGTACTTGGAAGCTTGGCAATATACCCCAGTGCCAGATAAAAATAGCGCCGAGCGCTGGCAAATCGCTTTCTCTCGAGTAAATCTACCCCAAGATTATTGCACTCGAGCGTCAGCGTCCAGGCGTCCCCACATTCTCTCGAAGCTTTCATTGCCTGCAAATAATAATCAATTGCCCTGGCATAATCCTTTAGATCGCTATAGTAGACACCAATATTATTAAGAATAACCCCTTCAATTTGGCGGTCTTTTTCCGGTAGAGCCTGCAAAAAACCACGCTCATAATAATAAAGAGAATTTTTGCCGTCACTTTTGGCGTAGTAAAACCGTCCTAAAGCAAAAAGTAAGTGAGCCGGAAGGGGACTGGAAGCCTGATTGACCAGTTCAACCGCCCTATCAAAATGTTGCAGAGCCGTATCAAAAATGCCCAGAACTACATGTAGCGAGCCTAAAAGGGATTGAACTTCTATCTCATAAGTGGGGTCAGCTGTTTCGCGTGCCAGTTTCAGCAAATCAGAAGACCGACCAGTAAGAGACTCAAACTGTCCAAGAGCAAAATGGCTTTTGCAAAGCAGAAGCAGGTAGGACCGCTGTTCATCAGGGGCCAGCAAATGACAATGCTGCCAGCCTGACTCAAATACATTTATAGCTTCAAGATAATTGTAATGCGCACTGTAATATTTGCCCAAAAGGAATAAGGCTCGAGCCCTAAGCAAACTATTTTGCTCAGTCTCGGCTATTGTTTTAAGCCTTTGGGCTAAATCTGCTAAACAAGCATCGGTTGGCTCGAGGGCTAAGGCCCGTTCTAAAAGTTGCTCCGAAGGCTCATCAACAAATATCCCAACGGTCATGGGCTCGACCATCTTGTCCTCTAATCTACGGGCCAAGATATGACTTTTTTCTTACAGCAACTAAACTTATGCCAGATCCTGTCCCAAACCAAGATAAAACCCCTGCCAGTTGAGAGGGATGGGTAAATCTGGCAGGGGGACAGTTAACCGATAGCGCATGCATCCACACTATCAGGGCACCAATCATATACTCCCAAGGGCAACAGTGCGTTTACATTTTTTACATTGCGTTACTTAATAAATTAGTTACACTTCCAACAAAGTTTGCACCGTTTGCTGAGTTTCCTGGTTTCAACTCGCCCAGCTCGCAATAAGTATTGCTGGTGCAGTACTGATTGAAAAGGCTATAGCTTTTCGACTTAAAGTTCTTTAAAATCCGCTAAACCAGCTATGCTGAAATCCAGATCGCGCAACAGGCCATCTTTTAACCCATAAATCCAGGCATGTACGGTCAAATTTTGCCCCAGACTCCAGGCTTTCTGAACAATGTCGGTACGGCAAACATTCTTAGCCTGCTGTAACACATTGAGTTCGCAAAGACGGTCAACAGCCTCTTCAGGACTCATGTCGTCTATTTCTGTTTTTGCCTGAAAATAGACATCTCGAATATGCCGGAGCCAGTTATCAATAAGTCCCAGCGGTTTATTCTCTAGGGCCGCCTTTACCCCACCACAGCCATAGTGCCCGCAGACAATAATGTGCTCGACCTTAAGCACTTCCACGGCGAACTGCAAAACGGATAAGCAGTTCATGTCGGTATGGACGACAACGTTGGCAACGTTGCGGTGAACAAAAACATCACCGGGTAAAAGATCAATAATTTGATTAGCAGGAACCCGGCTGTCAGCACAGCCAATCCAGAAATACTTGGGCGTTTGTTGTTGTGAGAGTGTCTCGAAAAAACCAGGCTTTTCTTCTTCCATGCGCTGTGCCCAGCTGGTATTGTTCTTTAAAAGATGCTCGAGCGACTTCATGACGCTAAGTTAACATGCTTTTACCGAGCATTGTCCTTACGGCAAACTACAATATATCAAGTCAAAATGAGCTGTAACACAGACGCCAGAGCAATGGCGCTTTCTTCGCTATGCTTTTTACCGTCACCAGGGGTGCTAGCTAAGTCTGGCTGAGATGAAACCCTGGAACCTGAACCCGGTAATGCGGGCGTAGGAAGCGTGACGAGACAGCTTGTCTCTCCGCCTTTCTTCGGAAAGGAAAGTTATGTTTAGTTCCAGTCGTTTGAAAGTTTTCGTTTTATCTGCGCTCATTCTCATGTCAGCAGCAAGTGCCCAGACACTTACCGTCTTAACTCACGACTCCTTTGCCATTTCAGAAGAAGTTATTGCTAAATTTACTCAGGAAACCGGCATCGAAGTCGAGTTTATAGCTGGTGGTGATGCCGGTGAAACCTTAAACCGCGCCATCTTGACCAAGAACAATCCTATCGCTGATGTGCTTTATGGTGTCGATAACAGCCTGCTGGCCAGGGCCAAAGCCGCTGATCTTTTTGAACCTTATGAAAGCCCTGTACTTGATCAGGTAGCAAGCCGTTATCAGTTTGACCCTGAGCATAGTCTTACACCTACCAATGTTGGTTATGTCAACTTTAATATTGATAAAGCCTATTTTGCTGAGCAGGGCGTAACGCCACCAGCAGACCTGATGGATTTAACTCAAGCCGCCTACAAGGGTCTGACTGTGGTGGAGAATCCAGCGACCAGCAGCCCTGGCCTGGCCTTCATGCTGGCGACCATCGCTCGTTTTGGGGAAACAGGTGACTACACCTGGCTCGATTACTGGGCTGAACTTCGCGATAATGAGCTGATGGTGGTGAGTGGCTGGAATGATGCATACTACAGTGCTTTTAGTTTATATGGTGGTGACCGACCTATCGTTCTTAGCTATGCCAGTAGCCCGGCAGCCGAAGTCATGTTTGCCGAGGCACCGCTTAGCGAAGCGCCTACAGCTAACCTTTTTTGCGAAACCTGTGTGTTTGAACAAATCGAGGGCGTTGGCATTTTAAAGGGCAGTAAGCACAGGCAAGAAGCCCAGGCCTTTATTGACTTCATGCTCTCTGAAGATTTCCAGGCAGATATTGCAGCCAATATGTTTGTCTATCCGGTGCGCGAAGGAACCCCCTTACCTGAAGCCTTTCTTGACTACAGTCAGATTCCTTCGGAGGAAGAAAGCGCTAGCCTCGAGCCCTCCGAAATCGAAGGTAATCTAAAAACCTGGCTCTTAGACTGGACTCGAGTCGTAGAACAAGGACAAGCTCCCAGGTAACTCAGACTTAAGTAGCTGCCAAGGTTGCTTCGGCTTCACCGTACTCGAGCAAATAACGAAAGGCTTTGACCATAAAGTCACTGGTTGCCTCAGGTGATAAGGCATAAAAGGCTGCCCAGGCAGCTGCTTTATCTTGCTCATACTGGTCAACAAGGTCAGGAAAACGTGATGTCCAGGAATAACGAACGGCGTGCCCTATCAGGACGTCGAGTACCAGATAACCAGCAATTTGCAGGTCTGGGTTTGACTCTGTGATGCGGTAAAGCGCCATAAGTGCTTCAATGCTTAACTGCCGATAATCAGGGGAAGGGATTTTGTTTAGCAGATGATCAATCGACAAGGCAAAATTCTTTTCACCAGGGGTCATCTCTGCCAGAATGACATCGCTCTGCAAACGGTTACGTCGGTCAAGCTTATCGCCGATAACCAGGCCGTCTGAATGCTGCATAAGACGCCAGACTTTAGGGTAAAAATGATAAGGCACCCGGTTCAGCACACCTTCACGCTGGCGCCAGCGCCACCAGCCAATCGCAGGCATTTCGGCATCACCAATCTCAGTGGGCCAGATCAGGCTATCGGCTTGCCCCTTGAGTAAAATGGCTTCCTGTTTCTCGAGTTTTTTGGTCGCACTGCCATAATTTGCCAGTACCTGCTTAAGACGCCCCTGTATCTCTGAAGGGGCAATGCCCATAAGTTCATTGTAAGCCGCGTCCTGGGTAATCGAGCGCTCCTGGGCAAGGTCAGTAACCAATAGCAAAATAAGATGCCCAAGCCGAATTGTTAAAAAACCTTTAAACAGAGCAGGCTCGCCTTTCATAAGCAAACTTAGGTAAATAAGGACCTCTTGCGTAAGCACAAAGTCACGAATGTCATCGCGGCAAAATTCGTGCATCTTGCGCAAAAGTTCAGTTTGCGGAATCGGCCTGCGAATGAGCGAACGCTCCGTATAGGCTTTGCCAATGACGATAGCTTTTTGACTCACCAGAATGTCGGTTAGACTTTCTGTAACAGCCACGTCAACCTTTTGGAGTAGCCCTGAAGCCCGCCGTATAACAGCCCAAAGCCGAAGCTCGGTGGCATTATCGTAGACTTCCTCGAGTAATGCCATAAGGTTTTTGCTTAGCCCAATTTCGGCCTCGAGCCCTTTTCGCTTGACTAACCACTCAAGAAGTTCCACTTGTTCATAAGGGTTCTCCGACCCTTTAAGCCGCGCTATTATGTAACCTTCATCCTGGTTTTGTTCTATCTCACGCTCTTCCTCTTCGGTCAGATCTCTTAAGCTACTGAGGTTAGATCTGAGCTGCGGCGCTGGCTTTTTCTCGAGTACACGCTGCTGTTCCAGCGAAAAAGCGTGCAGAAAATCAATGCGCTCTCTGGCGGCTCGCTGGAGTAACAAACCTATAGGCGCAACTTTTACCAGCGTCTCACCCAGTCTGCCTGAAACCAATTGATTTAACAGATTCAGAAGGGCCACCTGACCTCGTTGCATCAGGGTATGTGTAATCAGAAAGACAACTGTAGGTCGCCCTGGTAGCGCCCAGTTACGTCTCACATAGGCAAGTTCTGAGGCAAAGCGCTCGAGCAAAAACTCGGTATCTAAAGATAAATAAAAGGTCTGACTATCTAAAAATGAAGGTGCAAAAAGTACTTTCTGACCACCAAGGCGAAAAATCCTCGAGGTACTCAGGCTCAGCATCCGCCAGTGAGGCCGCCCAGTCAGCCCTAGTTTGTCATTGCGACCCACCTGCGTATAGGCCTCTGCCAGCAGGGCTGAACGCCGCAGTTTTATGGGACTGATATCTGCTACCGTTTCGACCTTGTAGCCCCGGGCAAAGAGAGAAGCCCTTATATCCTCATCTTCAGCCAGCAGCGCCACTTGCAACACTGGCTCGGGCTGCCGCGTTTTTCTATGCCGCAGTAAAGGGTCAAGATCGTTGGGTAGTAAGTAGCCTGCCCGTAACAGCCGCGCCACTATCCAGAGGCTTTGCGCCCAGACCAGCGGAATATTGGCATTAGGCAAGCGAGGCTGCGAACCCGGGTTCCTTTTTTCCAGATCGATGGACTCGAGCGGCACATAGTAAAGTTCTGGCAAAAGGGCGAAGTTTCCAGTAACCGATACACGATCTAAAGCCTCGAGATAATCCTCTGCCTGCTCAGCATCTTTTTGAAAAAAGCCATCAATTGCCAGATAAGTCAAAAACAGCGGCCACTCCGATTCGATGTGCTCAAACTGGCGCAGTTCTTCTGCTTCGTAGTGCAAACGGTGCGGATCTTCGATGACCGTCTGATGACCATCACGCAAAAAACGTTTTAGACCATAGCGCCCGGAAAGCTGGGTAATGATCTTCTCACGGGTTCGCTGGCTAAGCGCCTCGTCATCTACCGCAAAAGCTGGAAAGCTAATTGCCGAAAGGAGCGCCGCATCAACCTCTTTAGAGCTGGATTCTCTAGGCAGGAGGGCCTCGAGGGTTATTCGGGCTCTGGCAATATCATCGGGCAAGACATGGATGACGCTGCTTTGCCCACCGTCAACGCCAAACAGATTAAAGCCTGCCATAGCTTCAAGAGCAGCCTTCGCCATAGCGACAGAGCTGGCATTTAGCTCAGCCTCACCATGATTGGTTTTATCGCCACGCTCCCAGATGCCGTAATCAGGCGTTCGGTAAGCCTGCGAAATATAAAAGACCAGATTTTGCACAAAATTAACTTCATCCAGGCTGTAGATAATCGATAAGCCCGAAGCGGTCATTTGTGCCAGCATAAGGAGAAACAGCGAGGTGGCATCTAACTGTAAGTGCCCCCAGGCATCATCGGCAACGACGACATCTGTGGTAGCTGTGTCGTATTTGGCGTGAAGTGCCATGAGAGGATCAAGCGAATCTTTAAAGGCTTCAACCTTGGCAGACTGACGCATCATGGCAAAAAGCAAACCGCGCATAAGCTTTATAACTGAGTGCTCGAGCTCAAACACGCGGTCGGCAAATTCGTCTTGTTTACGGTAAGCCAGTGCCAAAGCCCAGACCGCCATAATGCTATAGACATTATCTCTGACCCAGGCATCTCGGTAATCTCCGTGTTCATTCACATCTGTACTGGCTGGTAGCAAACCCGTAACCGGGTGCTGCCTAGCCAAAATCACTTCTTTGATTTCACGGTACAGAAGATTTAGATCATCAGGATTTGCCATTGGTTATTCTAAACTAAAAAACTCCGCCCGAGAGCGGAGTGAGGTGGGTCACTTAACACCGATACTTTACCGATACTTTGGTACTTAAGGCATTATTTAGTTGCTTAAGCGGTCACTGAGCTTACGCCGCGACCATTTTTGGTAAGTATCCAGGTCTCGTTTGATTTTTTTCGCGGTCTCGCGTTTCTGTGTATCTTCGTAACTTGTCCTTAAAACTCGTAACCATTTCAACATAAAGGTCATAACCTCCATTATGACTAGCACAGTTATACCCTATTTTTCTCATGAAAAGCTAGCATTTATCTTACTGCGCACATGCACATTCTTATGCGCTCAGCTATTTAAGCACCTGGGAAGTTTAGGGAATGTAGGCTAGATGGCTAAGTCAATTTAGCTGTTAATCCTTAAACTACGCTTTGTCAAAAGCCTGTCAGCATCCCGAAAATAAAGTAGAGTAAAGAAAGCATGCAAGTCGTCTCCCGTGCCTCAGAACTTTCCCTTAAACAAACCGTCCTCTGTATTGGTAATTTTGATGGCGTACACCTTGGTCATCAGATGTTACTGAACTATATGCAAACAGAAGCAAAGGCCAAAGGTGTAGCAGGAGTAATACTGACCTTTTTTCCACCCTCCAAGCACTTTTTTAGCCAATCGCCTTTTTTGAGTACCCAGGAAGAAAAGCTCGAGCTTTTTAGTGCTTTTGACCCCGCAGCCGTCATTGTGGTTCCTTTTACAGAAGCATTTACCAAAACACCCAAAGATGTTTTTTTACAGGATATTGCCCAACTAGAGCCGCAAACCATTATTGTTGGAGAGAATTTTCGCTTTGGTCATGAGCGCAAGGGAAATCTGTATGACTTAAGTAAGCATACGGGAAGGCTCGAGGTCTTTAACCTGAAACACGGTGAAGGTGAAGCCATTAGCTCGACGCGTATTCGCGAACTCTTGCTAGGTGGCGAAATCGCCGAGGTGAATAAACTGCTCGGGCGGGACTATAGTGCTTCCGGAAACGTCATTGAGGGAGATAAAAGAGGCCGAAGCATTGGTTACCCCACCGCCAATCTGGCCATAGATAGGCATAAAGCTTTGCCATACGGAGTGTTTGCCGTAAGAGTTAAAACGCCTCTGGGCATGGTAGATGGCATGGCCAATGTTGGCCCAAGACCAAGTTTTCCCAATGACCCTCCGGCACTGGAAGTCAATCTTTTTGATTTTGATGCGCCGCTTTACGGTGAAACTTTGACCGTTTATTTTGTCGCAGCCTTGCGAAAACAGCAGAAATTTGAAGGGCTCGAGGCGCTAAAAGCCCAGCTCGCCAGAGATAAAGAAAAGGCGCTCGAGTTATTAAGGCCCTGAGCCCGCGTTGGTCTTTCATCCTTATAAATGCTATAGCTAGGGTATAGTGACGCATGCTTATCTATGGACGCAATGCTGTTATTGAAGCCTTAAGAGAAGGTCAGGTTGTTCAGCTTTTTTTAGCCCAGGGGTTAAATCCTGGAACCGTACGCGACCTGGAAAAACTCGCCAAACAATACGATGTGCCTTTAAAGAGTGTGCCGCGCATTCAACTTGATCAGCAGCTAAAAACGACCAATCATCAGGGCATTGTCGCCGAACTGCCCGACATGAAGTTTTCTGATGAAGATGCCCCTTTCAAGCTGGCAGATGAGCGCGGCGAATGCCTGCTGCTGGTTCTATTAGACCAGCTGAGTGACCCTCGTAATTATGGCGCGATCATAAGAAGTGCGGAAGCTTTAGGGGCACACGGTGTTATTACCGAAGAGCGGCGCAGCGCTCCGCTTTCTGCGGTCGCCGTCAAAGCGTCAGCCGGTGCCAGTAGTTATATACCGCTGGTGCAGGTCAAAAATCTGCCGCGCTACATTGATGACTTAAAAAAGCGCAATGTCTGGATTTACGGGGCTGCTGGCGAAGTCGCCACCAGTCCAGATGATTTTGATTGGGATAGGGATGTGGCACTGGTTATCGGCTCGGAAGGTACCGGCCTCAGGCGTCTGGTGCGTGACAAGTGTGATGACATGGTGTCCATTCCGCTTAAGGGCAGGATTAATTCACTTAATGCCTCGGTAGCAGCCGCTATCCTGATTTATAGCATTGTGAAAGCGAGGACCTAAGTGCCCAAATTCAAACCCGAACATTTACTCGAGCTTAACTTCGTTTCGCATCCTGTCTTGAGTCCCAGCGGCAAATTAGCTGTCAGCGTGCAAACAAGCATAGAAAAAGACGATGACGAGGTACCGTATTACCAGAGCCACATTTTTCTGCAAGACCTGAGGCGCACAAACGCCAAGCAACTAACGCGCTCTGGCTTTGCCAATACTCAGCCAAGTTTTAGTCCTAATAGCAAGCAGCTTGCCTATTTATCGAAACAAACGAAAGACGGCCCTGCGCAGCTCTACCTTATGCCACTTGACGGAGGGGAAGGCGAACGTCTAACAAACTTAAAGACTGGCGTTTCTGCCTATAGCTGGAGCCCCGATGGTAACCACATCGCCTTTTTATCGCGTGGCGATAACAAGCCCGAAACAGGACATGTAAAAGAAATAAGCAGCCTAAGGTATAAACAGGATGGCATTGGTTTCTTACCCCCAAAAGCACCCGAAATTTATCTACTCGAGCTTAAAAAGCGGCAGCTCGAGGTCGTAGCAAGACCCGAGCACGACAGCTCAGACTTAGTTTTTAGCCCTGATGGCAAATTCCTTTACTTTATCTCTGGCGATGACCCCAGGCATGCCTTTGAGTGGCAAAAGACGATTTTCAGACTTTCTCTAAAAACACAGAAAATCAAACGTTTGCTGGATCAGGCCGGCATGGTATCTAACCTCTCGCTTAGCCCAGACGGAAACACCCTGCTCTTTAATGCACCCTGCCGCTGGGATGTGTTTGCCAGTCCAACGGGTCTTTACTCGCTTAGTGCCAAAGGCGGCGAACCAAATTTGCTCACTGCCGAATTAGATGCTATCCCCAGCATTGGAGCGGATAGCCGCTACGGCACCTACCCCAATAAAGCCGTCTGGCTGGACCACGATAAGGTCATTATAAATATCAATCAGGATGCCAGGAGCGCCTTAAGTCAGTTACAGCTTTCAAGTGGCACTCTGGAACCCCTTCACAGTGGCGATATTGCAATTAGTTCGTTTGCGGCTCAGGGTGACAAACTGCTCTTTACCGCAGAAACCCCTAATCATCCGGGGGAACTCTTTATCAAGGATGAAAAGGGTCTGAAGCAATTAACAAAACTGAACAGCAAACTGGCAAAAAAATATCAGTTCTTATCCCCCAGTGAAGCCGTTGCATTAACAACCGACTCAGAGCACGAGATTCGCTACTGGAAGCTCGAGCCCAGCAAACCCCGCAAGGACGGCGCGCTGGTCATTCAGGTACACGGTGGCCCTCATACCAACTATGGCTACGGCTTTTTTCATGAATTTCAAATGCTGGCTGCTGCTGGTTACACCGTTATTTATGGCAACCCGCGTGGTGGCTCGAGCTTTGGCGATGATTTTGCCACCACCATTCTGGGTCGCTACGGCACCGTAGATGCCGATGATGTACTGGCCATGGCCCGTGACGCCAAAAAGCAACACAGTAAAAAGAATGCCCCCATCCATCTAACCGGCGGCAGTTATGGTGGCTTTATGACCAACTGGCTGGTGGGTCAAACCGATGAATTTCAGTCTGCGGTCACCCAGCGCAGCATTTGCAACTGGACCTCTTTTTTTGGCAGTTCCGATATTGGGAGCTGGTTTAGCCCAATTGAGGTGGGTGGCAATCCCTGGGAACATACCGAGCTTTTGTGGCAGCAAAGCCCCTTGAAACATGTTGCCAAGGTCAAAACCCCTACGCTTGTCATTCACTCTGAAGAAGATCACCGCTGCCCCATAGAACAGGGCGAGCAGTTTTACACCGCGCTTAAATCTCTCGGCGTTGATACCAGATTTGTGCGCTTTCCTGATGAAGGGCACGAACTTTCCCGCTCAGGCCGACCTGACCGGCGTATCAAACGTTTAAATGAAATCATCAGCTGGTTTGAAACCCACGCCTAGCGAGGACCGTATGCCTAAAAAGAAGACCAAAGCAAATTACGACTACGACGTCATTGTTATAGGTACCGGGCCAGGCGGTGAAGGTGCGGCTATGCAAGCCGTAAAAAGCGGTAAGCATGTAGCCGTTATTGAACGCTACAAGCAGATAGGTGGGGGCTGCACCCACTGGGGAACCATACCAAGTAAAGCCTTACGTCATGCCATTTATCAGATGACCAATACCCGAAGAACCATGCTCGAGAACAATATTCAGCTCGAGTTCGAGTACCCGAAACTGCTGGCTCAGGCCAATGATGTCATTGCTCAGCAAGTCAACATGCGCTACGGCTTTTATGACCGTAATGATGTTGAAATCATTCGGGGACATGCCCACTTTACTGATGAGCACCAGATTCAGGTGGATGACGCTGAAAGCTACAGCGCCGAGCATTTTGTCATAGCTACAGGCTCGAGACCCTGGCACCCGGATGACGTTGACTTTAACCACCCCCGCATTTTTGATAGTGACACCATTTTGAATCTAAGTTACACGCCTCACTCGATTACTATCTATGGTGCCGGTGTAATAGGCTGCGAATATGCCAGCATGTTTCGCAATATGGGTCTAAAAGTCAACCTGATCAATACGCGCGATAAACTGCTCAGCTTTTTAGATGATGAAATTATCGATGCGCTTTCTTATCACCTCAGGGATCAGGGCTGCTTAATACGACATAACGAAGTCTATGAAAGCATTCACGGCGAAGGCGATGGCGTTGTTTTGGCACTACAAAGTGGCAAAAAGGTAAAATCAGATATCCTTTTATGGGCAAATGGTCGCACAGGCAATACCGATGATTTGGGCCTTGGCACTATAAAGCTCGAGCCTGATTCCAGAGGGCAGCTAAGCGTTAATGAAAACTTTCAGACCGCGCTACCCCATATCTATGCGGTAGGCGATGTCATTGGTTTCCCAGCTCTGGCTAGTGCAGCCTATACACAGGGACGTGACGCAGTGAGACATCTTTTAGGACTTGCCGAAAATGTCAACCGGCCTTCTGACATCCCAACAGGTATATATACCAGCCCGGAAATCAGTAGCATAGGCAAAACCGAAAAAGAACTAACCGAAGAAAAAGTTCCGTATGAAGTTGGTCATTCGCACTTTAAAAGCCTGGCAAGAGCGCAGATTATGGGTCAACCCGTTGGTCAGCTAAAAATCCTTTTTCACCGGGAAACCCTGGAGATTTTAGGGATTCACTGTTTTGGGGTAAATGCCGCTGAGATTATCCATATTGGACAGGCAATCATGGCCCAAAAGGACGGAGCCAATACCCTCGAGTACTTCCTAAACACAACCTTTAATTACCCCACCATGGCAGAGGCGTACCGGGTTGCAGCCTTAAACGGCTATAACCGCATTTTCTAGCTCGAGTTTAGATAGCCACCTCTTGCTCCAAAAGTCTAAGTTTCTTTAAATTTATTAACCCTTGACAAACTTAACAGTGTTAAGTAAAATTTAATCGTTATGAGCCAAACCCGATCTGACCAGATAAAAGCTGCCAGCGCCGAACGGCGAGAGCAGCAGAAAGGGGAATTAGAACGTACTATCCTCGAGGCAGCAACGCAACTCTTTGAAGAAAACGGCTACGAAAATTTCTCACTCAGGCAGGTAGCACTGGCCATTGGCTACACACCTACTACCATCTATCTCTACTTTAAAGATAAAGACGATTTACTCCTTCATGTGGCCTATGACGGTTTTAAACTTTTTGGCGAAAGTCTTCAAGCTGCCTATGACAGTGCAGATAACACTTTAGAGCGACTGCACGCAGCAGGTTGGGCTTACTTTGACTTTGCCATGAGCCACCCTATTCACTATCAGCTTATGTTTATGCAGCGCGGCGACTTTCTTACGCAAAAACCTCCAGGTTATGAGGCCATTATTGACTCCTTTGGCGTTCTAGAGAGAATCATTCACGAAGGCGTAGAAGAAGGAATCCTTGTTCCTGGCGAAGTAAGAAACCATAGCGCCCTAATCTGGGCAAGCGTTCATGGGGTGGTTAGCTTAGCCCTAAGCGGTTCTCACCTCAGCTATGAAGAAGCAAAAGGTCTCTTTGCCCTGCAACAAACAGCTATAAAGCGCGCCTTTTGCCTTCAACCGGACAGTGAGCAAAGCCTGAGCAGTGGCTAAAATTTGTGCTTAAGCTCGAGTTCTAGTATCTGGCAGAAAGACTATCTTTTTCACATTAACTTAACACCGTTATCTTACTTACAGGAGGAATTGTGGTTCAAACATTAGCACGATATATCAACTTAGTCATTACTAAACTAAAGTCAACGCACTATCCCTTTTTTCTATCTGGTTTTTTTACCCTGCTAATGGGCTTATTTTTTGTTGTGGGTTTGTTTTTTGATGAGCGCTACATAGGCGGTGCCGCTGCCTGGCTAAAGCCCACCAAATTTGCGCTATCCGTGACCGTTTATACCTTTACCATGCTCTGGTTTATGAGCTATATCGAGACAACCAAACGCTGGCGCAAACGCCTTCTTAACCTTATGGGCTGGGTTCTTGTCTTAACTCTGGCAGCAGAGTGGGTTGGCATTATTACTCAGGTGATCAGAGGAACAAGTAGTCACTTTAATGTCTCGAGCCCTTTCAATACGGCGATCTGGTCCCTTATGGCAGTCGCCATCATGATTTTGTTTATTGCCAATATCGTTATTGCTAGCCTCCTTATATTTCAGCGCTTTACGAGTCCTGTCCTGGCCTGGGGCCTACGCCTGGGCTTAATCATCACCCTTATTGGGCTGGCAGAAGGCTACCTCATGACTAGCCCGACAGCCCAGCAACTGGCAAGCTGGGAGGCTGGAGGCAAAGTTACGCTTGCCGGAGCGCACGCGGTTGGGGTTGAAGACGGTGGCCCAGGGCTTCCGCTGCTTAAGTGGTCAACAGAAGGTGGCGATTTACGCATAGGGCATTTCGTCGGTATGCATGCTCTCCAGATTTTGCCCCTATTTGCCTGGTTTATCAGTCGTCGTCGCCTCAGGCTGGGGCAACAGCTTCAGTTAGTCTGGATAGCCGCTCTTGCTTATCTGGCTCTGGTTGGACTGGTCACCTGGCAGGCGCTACGTGCTCAACCGCTTATTCGCCCAGATAGCCTGACGCTCATAAGTTTCTTTACTATCCTTGCTTTTGTTCTTCTTGCTAGCCTTGTAACCCTGATGCAAAAACCGCGACTTAGTCCTTCTAAACCTGCGGCAGACAGGAGCCTTAGCCTATGATTCAACCAGGACGATTTACGGCCCATCACAAGCAGGATTTTGTGGTTTTTCTGATCGGTATGCGCGTTAATAAATGGTGGCAGGTGAGGCAGTGGCTTCCTGTCGCACAAGCCATGCCAAAGATGCTCCGTTATTTGCATGAACATCCAGAAAGTGGTTTTCTTGGCAGTACGGGTCCTTTACTGAGCCCCAATTTTCGCGAAATAACTATGATTCAGTACTGGGAAAGCAGCGAAAAGCTCGAGCACTTTGCCAGACACGAACCCGAGCTTCACCCTGAAGCCTGGAAGCAGTTTTTTCTCCGGGCTTTTAAAGGAGCTGCGGCTGGTATCTGGCATGAAACCTATAAGGTAAAAGCTGGTAACTATGAGTGCATTTATGGCAATATGCCAAACTTTGGTCTGGCTAAGGCAACACAGTCTATGGCGGTAACAGGCAAGCTCGAGACCATGAGAGGACGCCTTAACGATCTAAAAGAGCCCAGCCCAACAGAAGCAAACAAAGAAAGGATACAAGCGATATGAAAAAAACGCTCATCATTATGGCTCATCCAAGACTGGAAAGCTTCAGTGCAGCTTTAGCACAAAGCTACTACAGGGGTGCTGAAGAGGCAGGTCATGAGGTGCGGCAGATTAATTTGGCTGAACTCGAGTTTGCCAGTAATGTAGCGCGTGCACCTGATTACGATAACAAGACCGAAGCTATCGAAGGCTCTCTAAAAGAAGCTCAAAACCTCATGCGCTGGGCAGATCATCTGGTCTTTATCTATCCTACCTTTTGGGGAGATATGCCTGCCCTACTCAAAGCCTTTATTGACCGGGCGTTTTTACCCAATTTCGCCTTCAAATACCAAAAAAATTCGCCCATGCCCGAGCAACTCCTAAAAGGCAAATCAGCCCGAATTATTAGCACCATGGACGCACCTGTACTGTGGTATCACATGGTTTACCGCGCCCCAGGTAGCAACGCGCTTAAACGAGCAGTTCTAGCCTTTTGCGGCGTTAAACCCATTAAAGTTAATCTTATCGGCAGAATGCGCTACCTTACGCTAGAAGAACGGAAATCCTGGCTTGAGCGCGTTAAAGCCTTCGCCAAACAAGATCTAAAGGGGCATCAGGTCACCCTAAGAAAGCAACTTGAATCGGTGAGTTAACTGATGAAGCATCTTTATTCTTTTCTAATCGCCCTTTGCCTTGGTATAAGCATTGCCCAAACCGCCGAGATTAGCAGACTTATTGAGAATGGTGAATTTGAAGCTGCCTACAATAGCGCCTTAGCCCAGGCTGATATAGAAGGCTTTAATCTGGCAGCAAGAGCAGCTAATTTTTATGCTGATTTTCTTGCCCCTGATAGCGAAAAAGTAAACTGGTATGCCAGAGCAGAAGAGGCCAGCAAGCAATCGCTCAAGCTCGAGCCAAATAATGCCCTTGGCTATCTCTACTTGGCACAGGCACAGGGTCGACTTAGCCAGTTCAAAGGCATTCTCGAAAATATCAGTCTGGCAGACGCCATAAAAACCAATGCTCAAAAGGCACTCGAGCTTGATCCGAACTTGAGCGAAGCGACCATGACTCTGGCTATCTGGCATAGTGAACTGGTCAAACAAGGAATTGGCTAGTTCTACGGAGCCAGTGGAGACAAAGCGCTCGAGCTCATGGAAGCCATCGCCGCAAGCGATTCAGATCAAATCATCTATCACCTTGAATACGGCAATATCTTAAGCAATCTAAACCGGCCAGAGGAGGCAAAAGTTCGCTATGAAATGGGCCTGGCAATTAGCCCTGAAGTGCCTCTTGAATCGCTTTTGCACAATCAACTTAGTGCGAAACTTGCCGCTCTGGCACAGCAATAAAGCAAGCCTTTCTTGGCTCACCTATCATCCGAAAAACAAACCTTCAAGGCGCTCGACTGAGCATTTTTAGACATCAGGAAGTCCTAGTCAAGAAATGCTTTTTTAAACTAAAGGTGTGAAGATGTCAAAATTTAAAACTTGGAGCTCAAGTAAATACCTGCATTTAGACATAGATTCTACTCAGGCGATTAAAGGTTTCATGATTCACCTTGGCGTATTTGGAGTGATATACAGCCTAAAAATAGGGGAGAATTTATTTAGCGGTCACACCCTTCTGACATTAAAGTCGATGCTGGGCTGGACAATTGGGCTGGGCATCCACGGAATAGTTATTTATTTCAAGCATGTTGTAAGCACCAAAGACATACAAATGACCAGGGCAAGCTCCTTTAGGACTATCTATGAAACAACTGACTGAGTCAGTCTGGCAAATTGACCTTGGCAATGCCAACGTCTATCTCCTTAAGGGAAAACAGGGACTCATCCTGATTGATACGGCAACGCATGGCTCTCTGAGAAGGCTCGAGCGTAAATTAAAGCAACAGAGCATTGTGCTTCAAGACATTAAGCATATTCTCATTACGCATGCTCATGTAGATCATGTGGGTGGCCTCAAAGAGATTCAGGCAGCAACGCAGGCAGAGGTCTGGGCACACAAATTTGAAGCAAGCATTATTCGAGGTGAAACAGCAGTTGAGCTGCCTTCTCCTGATAGCCTGAGTCAACAAGATAAGCTTATCGGCAAGATGATTGGGCTTATGGTCGGCAAACGCCAGGACACGGCACCCGTACACCATGAGCTTGAAGCAGGTCAGTCCTTGCACGAGCTCTTTGATGGGCTCGAGCTGCTTCATTTGCCCGGTCACAGTTGGGGGCACAGCGGCTTTTACCTGGCAAAACAAAAACTCCTGATAGGTGGAGATGTCATGATGCATCTCATGCCCTGGCTTACCAGACCTCTGGCTGCTTATACAGCAGATATGGCACAAGCAGACAAAAGCATTAGGCTGGTAAATTCTCTTGGACTTGACGCTCTGGCAGTCGGTCATGGCGCAGCTATCATGAAAGATGCAGCAACAGCCATTACCCGGCTCAGCCAAAAAATTACGAAGCGTAAGCCCTCTGCTTATACCGCAAAAGCAAGGCACAAATGAGTACAATTTTTGCACTAAGCAGTCTTTTGGTCATGCCCTTTTGGTTCCTGATGATCTTCTTACCCCGGTGGAGATGGACGAAGCGCTTGCTTGCTTCTGTGTGGGTCAGTGCTCTGGCAGCAGTGCTTTATACGGCACTGGTTTTGCCACAAATTGCCCAAGTGCTTCCGGCTGTGCTAAACCCCAATCTTGCCGAGATTGCCTCCCTTTTAAGCACAGAACGAGGGGCGACCATCGCCTGGGTACACTTTTTGGCCTTTGATCTATTTGTAGGTAGATGGGTTTACCTGGATAGTCAAAACCGTCAGCTCTCAAGCTGGCTGATCTCTCCTACTTTATTTTTTGTTCTGATGCTTGGGCCTTTTGGTTTTGTACTCTACCTGTTTATTAGACAGTTCCGATCTGCACCCGCCAGATAATCAGGGCCATAAGCCCACTCATGATGCCCTATCTCCAGCAACATAAAAGGCCAAGACATAATCGCCAAAAGCTATTGCAAGGCTTACCCGAAAAATTCAGTAGACAATGGGTGGTCAATTAGCCAATCAGGTCTCCTGGCATAGCTGCAAAAGTTACTTCTGTATATCCAAATGCTTCTGGCCCTACAACCTTAAGGGCTGCCACGCTTTTGAGTTCCCTTGGGGCTGGCATACCTAAAACAGCCACCCTTAAGCCATAACGCAGCATTTCGGTACCAATCGGTTCACCGTCTTCAAGGCTCACTATGCAAATGAGATCAGGCACTGTGCAAACGACTTCGCCGTTATGCCAGGCCACCAGATTTTCATTTTGAAAAACAATTTCCATCTGGTCGTTAGGATCACCAAAGGCGGCGAGTTTAAGTTTACCTCTGGCAAAACCCTGAGTGGTGCGTCTTTCAACATCGGTGATTTTGCCTCTAAATAAAACACGACCATGACCTAAGGCAGCAATGTCATCCGAGGGCTCGAGCCCCCTTTTCCTGGCCTTCAACACCGCATCGCCCATATCTCTGGCGAGCGTAAGCGTATCTCTGATAATGGTCTCTTTTAGCTCTTTCCCCTTAAGCATAGGCATTGCTAGCGATGCACTACCCCCCATTTCAATGGTTAAGCTGCGCGCATAAGCCTCAACCCGGTACATCGAATCTGCCTGATGCAAGATGGAAACATTGCCGTGAACATCACTTAAGGCCATCGGTGTAAGAGACAAGCCTGCAATGGCAAAGGTGTCCATTTGCAGTTCAGGAAAGGCGCGCCCCATGCCGTCCCCATCAACGACGGGCAGGCCCATTTGCAGGGCGCAAATAATGGGGCGAAGCGCATTGGAACCACCAATTTCACCAATCACAAGAGCAAACATCTTTTGACCGGCATGACTTTCTAAGGCCCGAACAGCATTCTGGTATTCATCCCCTTTAGGGAATTTTTCAATGCCCACCGTCGGCGCACCCATGCCACCAATCGCTACAGTGAGAGCGTCATCCGGGACATCATCTACCTGGATGACCGGGATGCTACCGCCACGCTTTTTCAGTTCATGCTCGAGCCAGACTCGGCCAATATAGGTATTACCGCCACCGCCCGTGCCCAAAATGCCAGCGCCTATCGCCAGCGCATGCGTATCTGCCAGCGTTACTTCTTGCAGGGATGATCTAGCCATAGCGCTCCTCTACCGGAACATAGTCAATGTCATAGCCAAAAACCCGCGGGTGAACCAGCTCGAGCGCCTTGGGCTCGCGCCAGGCCGGGTGACAGGGCAGGCCAATCACAGCAACCCGCATACCGTAGCGTAAATGCTCAGTGGTAATTGGCTCAGCCGTATCCACATCTAAAACCGTAATCAAATCAGGGGCCGTTACCAGATACTCCCCTGCCTTGCTAAAAGCCAGATTTTCATTTTGAAAATGCAGGGTGTGGCTTGCACCGCCGTACTCATCAAAACCCTCGAGCTTGGCCTCACCCAGATTCCAGCCTCCTTTAACACGTCGGTTGACATCAGTTAGTTTGCCCTTAAAGAGCAGGAATGCTCCAACACTTTTGCACAGTGCCGCAACTGGACTTTCTTCCTCGAGCCTTGCCTGACGGATGCTCTGACCTATTTTTTCAGCCAGACTAATCGTTCCGGGAATGCCTGCTTTTTTAATCTCTTTCACTGTTGCCGAGTAAAGCGCAATCATAGACATGGCGCCCATATGCACTACCAGTGTCCGCGCAAACGTCTCAGTCCACTTGTTGTTAATGGTTTCCATGAGGATGGTGTTACCCCGCTCATCAGACATGGCAAAAGGCGTAGCGGTAATGCCGTGGGCAGTAAATAACGTCATTTGAATTTCAGGAAAAGCGCGCCCCATACCATCAGCGTCAATCATTGGTAAACGGAGGCGCGCCGCCACATACATCGGCATGATGCTGTTTAAGCCACCAGCTTCTATGCTCATGGTGGCTTTGGGGGTTTTACCCATGTACTTGCCCAGCGCTTCAAAGGCGCGAATCATGTCGTCACCGGCAGGCAGTTTTTCCACTAAGACAACTGGCGCACCCATACCCGCAGCAGGTACAATCAAATCATCATCGTCAAGTTCATCAAGGGTATAAAGCTCGACTGGGCCATAGGTACGCACGGCTTCTCTGGCCATAACTTTGCCAATATAGGGGTCTCCCCCACCACCCGTACCTAAAACGGCTGCACCGAGGGCAATGTCTTCTATGGCTTCTTCGCTTAAAAGTCGCATGGTTTAACCGTAGCGCTCTTCTACCGGAACATAATCCACGTCATAACCAAAGTAACGTGGACCAACCAGCTCGAGCCCTTTCTCAGTGCGCCAGCGCTTATCGCAAGGAATGCCAATGACTGCCACCCGGTAACCGTAGCGCATCGCCTCGGTAGTAATAGGTTCACCCGTATCAATATCTAAAATGGTTATAAGGTCAGGTACAGAAACCGCAACTTTCCCATCGATGGTAGCGGCCAAGTGCTCATTTTGAAAGTTGATCTCGAGCTTTTGACCACTATAGTCATCAATACCTTCGATAAAAGCATCTCCCTTGGCAAAGCCTGCCTCGGTGCGCCTTGCAACATCAGAGATTTTTCCCTTAAAGATTTCAAAACCGCCGACGGCCTCACGTACGGTTTTAACCGGGTCAGCTTCCTGTACTCTGGCACGGCGAATCGTTTTGCCAATCTCTTCGGCAAGGGTGACCGTTCCTTGAACCGCAGCTTCTTTTAGTTCCTTAACAGTTGCGGCGTAGAGCGCAATCATCGACATTGCACCCATATTCACCGTAACGCTGCGAGCAAAGGTTTCGGTCCATTTGTTGCCCACCGTTTCCATCAGAACGGTATTGCCCCGCTCATCGGACATGGCAAAAGGCGTTGAGGAAATGCCATAAATCGAATGAGTCACCATTTGCAGTTCTGGAAACGCGCGGCCCATGCCATCACAATCGACAAAAGGCAAGCGTAGCCTTGCAGCAACATAGAGAGGAACAACTGAGTTTAACCCTCCAGCCTCGATGCTCATGGTTGCCTTTATCGGTTTGCCAATATATTTACCTACCGACTTAAAGGCATTGATAATGTCATCTCCATTGGGCATTTTTTCAACCATCACGGTGGGCGCACCCATCATGGCAGTTGGCACAATCAAATCATCATCTGAAAGTTCATCAAGGGTATAAAGTTCAACCGGACCATAATCACGAATGGCCTGCCGCGCCATCAGCTTGCCGATATAGGGGTCTCCACCGCCTCCTGTCCCTAAAACGGCTGCACCGAGGGCAATGTCTTCTATATTTGATTCCGTCAGGATGCGCATTTTAAGCTCCTGCCAAATCACCCACGGCTTTAACCATAATGCGCGTGGCATTACCGGGCAGGTAGGCAAGGGGCACTTCTTCGACATCAACGATTTCTACTGTTTCGGCTTTGGCGCCTGCACTCACAGCACGCTCGGTTGCTTCGCGTTTGGCTTGCTCGAGCGCTTCCTCGCGGCTCATTTCAGCCAGTGCAAAGATGCGGTCGGTTTCGCCGCCCACTTGTGCAATCGCTGCGCCAATGGCATTGGCCACAGCAAAATGCTCAGGTTTAATCATTTCTGAAGCGCCTTCAACCTTGCGCTGAATCAGGATGCTGCCCCCGCCTACCACAATCACCGGCATAGCGGTAGCACTCGTTTTCATGCGGTCAACCGCAACATTGACCATCTCTTCAATGCGGTCTTCAACGGCTTTGGCAAAAACCGCGTCAACATCACTGACTTTTGACTTATCGCCAATATCCTCGTGACCCGCTGCCACAATAATGTCGGTGGTAGTTAGGGTGTCTCCGCCAAATACTTTGGCCTTGGTGATCAGTTCGTAACCAACACTTTGCGGCCCCACTTTTAGAGGCTCAGCCTCGACCAGTGACCCACCCCCAAGTCCAATCGACAGGGTATCTGGCATACGGAAGTTAGTACGCACCCCACCAATATCAACGGCCATGGCCGCCACTCTCGGGAAACCCTGCTGCAAGACCCCGACATCGGTCGTGGTACCACCAACGTCCACGACAATCGCATCTTTAAGCCCACTTAAAAAAGCCGCGCCGCGCATGCTGTTGGTAGGACCAGAAGCAAAGGTTAGGACCGGGTAATCGGCGGCAAAATCAGCATTCATTAACGTGCCATCATTTTGGCTGATAAAAAAGGGCGCAGTAATGTTCATGTCGCGGAGTGCCTGTTTAAAGCCACTAACGGTTTTTACCGCCAGCTCGCGCAAACAGGCGTTCATAATGGCGGCATTTTCCCGCTCCAAGAGACCAATGCGCCCAATGGTACTCGACAGAGTGATATTGGCATCGGGGATGACTTCTTTAACAATCTCAGCGGTTTTTTCTTCAAAGACCGCATTCACCGGGGAAAAGACTGAAGATATCGCAATGGCGTTTAGACCTTTGGCTTTAATCTGCTCTGCAATACCACGAATTTCGTCAGGGTCAAAGGCAGAAATTTCGCGGCCATCAAACTCGTGTCCACCGTGGGCAAGATAGTAGTTACGACCGATCGTTTCAGCCAGATCATCGGGCCAGTCCACCATAGGCGGTAAGCAAACCGTAGCGGGTAAACCCAGTCGAATGCAAGCGGTAGGGGTTAAGCGCCTGCGCTCAACCACGGCATTGGTAAAGTGCGTGGTGCCAATCATGACGCCATCAAGTTTAGAAACATCAAGCTGGGTTGCTTCAATAATGGTTTTCAGCGCCTTGGTAATGCCTTCTGAGACATTTTGCGTGGTAGGGCTTTTGGTTGAACTGATAACCTTTGTGCCGTCCATCAGTACGGCGTCTGTGTTGGTACCACCAACATCTATTCCTATTCTCACTTTGTTCCTCCTTGGATAAACTTGTTTATTACATTAAAGGAATACCAATGCTTTCGCCGGCTAAGGGCTGAAAGGCAACGTCATAGCCAAAGGCTTTTGGGCCAACAAATTTAAGGGCACTTGGGGTTTTCAAACCTGCGGGCGCAGGTACCGCTAAAACCGCGACTCTCATGCCGTAACGCAGTAATTCGGTTGAAATGGGTTCGCCACTTTCTAAGTCAACGATGCAGATGAGATCAGGCACTGTCGCAACTACCTCACCGTTGATATAAGCAATCAGAAATTCATTTTGAAACTCAATAAAGAGCTTGTCACGGGTTTGGCTAAAACTCTCCATGTTTAGGCTGCCACGGGCAAAGCCTCGGCTGATACGCCTATGAACATCGGTGAGTTTGCCCCTGAATAAAACTTTGCCTGAAAGCATATCGGCAATCACCTGCGGAATATCATCGGAACCTGCCTGCTGAGACTCGAGCACCCGTTTACCCAGCGCATGTGCCAGGCTCAAGGTATAGGGAATACAGGTCGCCTTAAACTGTTTGCCTGTCATAAGGACACCTACCAGACCTGCGGTTGCCCCCATACTGGTTGCCTGCACTCTAGCCAAGCGCTCAGCCCAGATTGCGTCTTTGGTCTGCGGAAAAAGCACGCTGTTTTCGCCAGCATCAACCATGACAAATGGCGCAACTTTGGCATCTCCATTAAAGAGATAAGAGGCCATTTGCAACTCTGGAAAAGCGCGGCCCATACCGTCACCATCAAGGGTAGGGATGCCTGCTTGAAGCCCTGCGACCAGCGGCCCCATCGAATTACTTCCGCCAATCTCAGCAATGGCGATGGCATCTAGCTTTTGTCCAATATGGTCTTCTAAAAGGCGCAGCGCACGCAGAAGTTCGGTGCCTTCATGAATTTTTTCAATGCTGGCGGTTGGTGCGCCAATAAAACCAGCCACGGCAACCCTTGCCTCATCGTTTAGTGCTTCGGGTTGCCAGACGGTTTGTGGCCCTAACTGCTTGATCACTTCGCGCAGGTGCAAGCTGCCCTGATAGGGGCTGCCACCACCCCCCGTTCCTAAAATGCCCGCGCCAATGGCAATTGGCTCAATATCGGCGAGTGTGACTTCTTTAAGCATGGTGTTCTCCAGAAGGATGTGAATGGGTAGTATGTAAATGACAGGCAACATAGTGACCTGCGTCAGTGGCAATAAGCGGAGGCTCTTTGGTTTCACAGGCCGCAATCTTTGGAGCATGACAGCGCCCGGCAAAGGGGCAACCCTGCCTGGGTCTGGCTGAAGTGGCGTCACCCTTGAGCAAAATTTGTTCTTTTTTATCCTCTGGGTCAGGCTCGGGAATCGCGGAAATGAGTGCCTGTGTATAAGGGTGTTTGGGCGCTTCAAAAATAGTTTTCACACTGGCTATTTCGACAATCTTGCCCAGATAAAGCAGCGCCACTTCATCGCATAGATAACGCACCACCCCAAGATCATGCGAAATAAACACATAGGTCAAATCAAAATCATCTTGCAGTTGCTGTAAAAGATTTAAAACCTGCGCCTGCACGGAAACGTCAAGTGCAGAAGTCGGTTCATCCAGAATAATAAGTTTTGGGTTCACCGCCAGCGCTCTGGCAATGCCCACACGCTGCTGCTGCCCGCCCGAAAACTCATGGGGAAAACGGTGGTAGTGCTCTTCTTTTAGACCGACCACGTTAAGAAGCTCTAAAACGCGTTGCTGCGCCTGATACCCCCCCATTTTCTGATGAATCCAGAGGGGTTCAGCAATAATCTGCCCAATGGTCATACGGCTATTTAGCGAAGCTGCCGGAGACTGGTAAATCATCTGAATGTCGCTGCGCCGCTGCTGCATGACTTTTCGGGGCAGGTGACTGATATCTTCTCCGTCAAAGAGAATCTTGCCTTCGGTAGGCTCGAGTAAACGAATAGCACACTTTCCTATAGTCGTTTTGCCCGACCCCGATTCTCCTACCAACCCTAACGTTTTACCTTTAGGAACCGTAAAACTTACATCGTCAACCGCTTTAAAATAGCTCGTCTTCTGGTTAAATAGGCCAGAGCGCTGCGGAAAATATTTTTTAAGACCTTTGACTTCTAATAAGGGCGTCATAGGGCATCCTCATAGAGATGACAGTAGACTTTATGCTCTGCACTTAAACGCCTTGCTTCGGGTATCTGCTGGCAGGTGTCCATAACCTTTGGGCAACGCGGGTGAAACCGGCAGCCTTCGGGGGGCTGGGTCAAATTGGGTATGAGTCCGGGGATGCCTTCCAAGCCTCGCCGTGGGGTATGGCGGGTCGGAACGGCATTAATTAGTCCCTGAGTATAGGGATGCTTCGGGTTTTTAAACAGGTCTTTGACACTTGACTCTTCTACTACGCGCCCGGCGTACATCACGGCAACCTTCTCACAGGTTTTGGCCACGACTCCCAGGTTGTGAGTAATAAGTAAAACCGAGAGATTAAGCTTTTTCACCAGATCTCGAATAAGTCCTAAAATTTGCGCTTGAATAGTGACATCAAGAGCAGTAGTTGGTTCATCGGCAATGAGCAAATCTGGCTCACCTGCCAGTGCCATGGCGATAAGGACACGCTGACGCATACCCCCTGAAAACTGATGCGGATAGTCGCTCAGCCGTTTCTCGCCGTCCTGTATGCCGACCAGATTCATGAGTTCAATAGCGCGCTCATTGGCCTGTTTACGCATAGTCCTCGCCCGTGATGAAAAGTTTCTTTTCGAGGGAACTTTGTTGGCATCATGCTGCTGATACAACACAGCATCGATCAGTTGCTCACGAATGGTAAAAAGCGGGTTTAAATTGGTGGTCGGGTCTTGAAAAATCATGCCCAGATGCTTGGCACGAAAACGCTGCATCTCTTCGGGTGATTTCTTGAGTAAATCCTGACCTTCAAATAGGACTTGTCCTCGAGTAATTTTTCCGGGCGGCATTGGTATAAGTCTAGGAACGGCAAGTGCAGTCATTGATTTACCACAGCCCGTCTCACCTACCAGTGCCAAAACATCACCGCGCTGCATGGTTAGGTTAACTCCGGCTAAAACCTTTGCGACGCCGTCAAACGTCTTGAACTCGAGGTGCAAATCTTTTATTTCTAAAAGCGGCGTACTGCTCATCGGCGCGACCTCGGGTCTAACACATCTCTTAGGCCATCACCCAGCAGGTTCCAGCTAAAGACCATGACAAAAATCGCTAAGCCCGGAAAGGTAGCAATCCACCACTCACTCGGAAAACGCTCCCGACCATCGTTAATCATGGCACCCCACTCGGGCGTGGGTGGCTGCGCACCCAGACCAATAAAGCCTAGCGCGGCTGCAGTCAAAACGGCAAAGCCAAAGTCAGTACTCATCTTGACGATAATGGGCGATAAGGCATTGGGCAAAATATGACGAAAGAGTATGCGGGCATGGCTCGAGCCAATCCCATCAGCGGCCTCAACAAAGGCTTCTTCTTTTAAGGATAAAACCAGACTGCGCGTCAGTCTGGCAAAACCCGGCCACCAGACCAGCGAAATCCCAATCATGACATTGGTAATTCCTTTGCCTAGAGCAGCCGTAATGGCAATCGCCAAAACCAGGGCTGGAACCGTCAAAAAGATGTCGGTAATGCGCATCAGCAGATCATCAATCCAGCCCCCGGCATAGGCAGCTATGCCACCAATCGTAACGCCAATAATGGACGCTAAAAAGATAATGACAATGCCCACTCTAAGCGCCAAGCCAGTCCCCATAATGACGCGGCTAAAGATATCTCTGCCCACTTTATCGGTGCCAAAAAGATGCTCGCCACTGGGCGGTAAAAGGCGCTCGGTAACATGCGTCTTTCCCCTGGCATCTTCAGGATAGGGTGCAATATAAGGTGCCGCAAAAGCAAGAATGACTAGAATAATCAAAGAACTAAGACCGATCATAGAAAGGGCATTGGAGCGGAAGCGGTACAGCCCTCTGCGAAAGGCTTCCCACTGGACTTCACGTGCCTTATGTCTTAGTTCTTTTGAACTAAGCGATCTAGCCATAACGAATCCTTGGATCTAAAAGTCCATAAGCCATATCAGTAAAAATATTAACCAGACTAAATACAATGCCATAAATAATAGTAATGCCCATAATCGGCTGAAAATCTAAACGTAAGGATGACTCAACGATATAAAGCCCCAGCCCGGGCCAGTCAAAGATCGTTTCCACCAGAACCGCGCCCGCCATGAGCCAGCCAAACTCGAGTGCAATAATCGTCAGAGTGGCAATAAAAGCATTGCGCAAAACATATTTAAAAATCACGACGCGGTCAGGCATGCCAAGCGCGCGTTCCATCCGCACAAAATCCTTGTCTAAGGCCTCAAGCATATTCGCCCGGGTTATCCGGGTAATGCTGGCAAGCGCACCAAAAGACAAAACCAGAGCAGGAATAAAAAGATGCCAGGCCGCCATGCGAAACGCCTTCCAGTTCCAAGTCAAAATACTGTCCAGCAAATAAAGCCCCGTAATTGTTTGGGGAGGGGTCATAAGAATATTAAGGCGTTTGCCAATGGGAAACCAGTCAAGGGCCAGTCCAAAAACCAGTTGAAACATCATGGCGAGCCAAAAGGCCGGAAAGCTAACAAAAAAGAGCACGACGACTCGAGCCAGATGGTCAGGTAATTTGTTTCGGTTAAGGGCAGAAACCACGCCTAACAGGGTGCCAAATATGCCTGCAAATAAAATAGCCGCCAGGGTAAGCTCTAAGGTTGCCGGGAAATAGACCTTTAAATCTGAAGCCACCTCGCGCCTCGAGTAAAGCGACTGTCCCCATTCCCCGCGGAACAAATTGCCGATATAGCTCAGGTACTGCACTGGCAAAGGTTTGTCCAAGCCAAATTCCTTGCGCAGTGATTCCTTAATTTCTTCGGTAGCCTGAGGCCCCGCAGCCAGGCCAACCGGGTCACCCGGCAAAATACGAGAAACCGTAAACGTCAGAAGACTCAAACCAAAAAGCAGCGGAATGAGCAGGAGAAGTCGTCTGAGAAAATAAGAGCCTAGTTTCATGGATACCTCCTGGCAATAAGCATTAGCTCAGTACCAGCGGGAACAGTTCTTCAAGAGAAAACACTGAAACTGCCTAAACTCTTCAGGGAGCAGAAGAACACTAGCCTTACTCCTGCTCCCTAAAAAGGTATTTTTTATGACTGCCCTCTTGCAAAAGCACTTTTGGATAGCGATTTTTATTGGCCTTTCTATTGCTCATTAACCATGATGTATCTGAATCATTGAACATGATGTATCTGAATTTTGAACATGATGCTTGAACAACTGGCAAAGCCAGATTGTATCGCATAGTATCTGAATTCAGTTGATACTTTCGCAAGGAAGTCTAGTCAATATTTAAGGGCAACCATCCAGCCAGAGATCCTGAAACAGCATGGTTATGGGGTACATGGGTGAATAGGTATAGCCTTTGACACACTGATTTAGGGCCAGTGAGCTGTCTTCAGTATACATCCAGACTGAAGGCTGATCTGCGGCAATAAGCGTTTGCGCTTCGGTATAAAGCTCGAGCCGCTTATCCATATCGCCCAAAACTCGAGCTTCGTCAAGCAGGCTATCCACCTGTTCATTTTTATAGAAGCTGCATGAGTTATAGCTACCCCACTGCGCTGAGTGGTACTGATTGTAAAGGTGGGCGTCAGGGTCTAAGTAAGCAGGTAACGTGTATATGTTGATAAGATCAGGGCCCGTTTCTGGCGTTGCACAGCTTGCCACCATATCTGGCCAGAGCATCGGGGTCATATTGAGTTCAATATTGAGTTCTGCCAGACCTTCAAGCAAAAGTAAGCCGGGGACTTCTTCACGAGGGAAGTCGGTCACATAGACATAGTCAAGAGTAAATCCGCCTTCGGGCCAGGGAGACATTGCCAGATATTCTTTGGCCTTCTCAATGTCATAAGTGGGAACCTCGAGGCCGTCCACATAGCCCATAAAGTTAGCAGGTGTAGGACCAGGAAGAATCGTAATGCCCACATCCTGAACTTCTGGTAGAGCGTCATAGTTCATGGCATAGGCAATGGCTTTACGTACATTGATATCGCTGGTGTATTCACCCTGAGTATTCATCTTTAGAGTGTTGGTAAAAAAACCAACATTTTGCTCAACGCTAAACCCGTCGGTACCATCAATTTCTTCAATGTCACTACCCGAAATACCGTCTGCAACGTAGGTTTCACCTGCCAGCAGGGAGTTTTTCATGGTGGCAGCGTCACGCTGAATTATCCAGAGGAAGCCGTCTAAATGACTTTCCCCTTTCCAGCCTGCCCAGTAATCATCTACTGCAACAAATTCGTAGACATTGCCAATTTCCCAGCGCCCTTGCGTAAAAGGACCAGACCCAGCTTCATTCTCTTTAAGGTAAGCCTGACCGTAGTCATCTCCGCGGTTAGCTTCAACAATGGCTGGGTTTACCACAAAAAGCTGGGGCAAAGTGCCAATAAACGGCGCAAATGGCTCAGTTAGCGTAAACTGCACGGTGTACTCATCAAGTGCCTGAGCCGTATTTTCATCGCTGATAGTAGCCCAGCGGTAAGCAGGTGGCCCATTGATTTCCAGAAGGCGATTAAAGCTGTAAACAACGGCTTCGGCATTTACCGGACTACCATCATGAAAGACAGCATTGTCCTTTAGTTTAAAAGTCCATACCGTGGCGTCATCATTGACTTCCCAGCTGTCAACCAGATGAGGTTCTATGTCATTGCCCCGGTAAATAAAGAGGGCATCATAGAGGCTGCGAAGGGCAGCATTGATTGAATAGTTTTCTCCTGTGGCGGGGTCGATATTATCGATATCTTGATTCCCTCCATAGAGCAAAATGTTGCCGTCTTGCGCCAGTGCAAAAAGTGGCAGAGTAGCCAAAAGCAAAAGCGCAGCGACTTGAAGAACTCTAAGCTTTACCTTCTTCATCGCGACTCCCTCCCTTTACGAAGCCCATGAGATTTCCTTTTAGAGGATGAGGCACATCGTAAAAAAGTTTCGATGTAGTGCAAATTATTACAGGATTAAAAAAGCAGTGTCAATGCAAAGCTGTAATTTCTTAATTTGGAAAAATACAGAATACCTGAAAACGCCTCCAGGTTTATTTGAAGGTAGAAAGGCAATAATTTGCCTTATAGAAGCGTTGATTGTGTTTTTTCCCTACCATGCACACTATACAGTAGATACTAAAATACTGCATAAACTTTCAATCGGCTTTATGAAATCAAGCTATTGACGCTTATGAAATTTTTTCATTATAGTGAATATACTCTGTGAATTACTTAACATTTCAGGAGTCACGATGATAGGCAAAAAAATCCACACACTACGAAAGGCCAAACATATGACCTTGCAACAAATGAGTGAGATTTCTGGCCTGTCCGTATCCTTTTTATCTCAGGTTGAGCGCGATCTGGCTTCACCAACAGTAACATCTCTGGTTAATATTGCTCATGCGCTGGGCGTGCAAACTTCTTATTTTTTCCCCCAACCACCCAGTGAAAATCTGGTCGTGCGCAGCTATGAGCGCCACCCTTTTAAACTCGAGGACGGAAAAATCGTATATGCCCGGCTGGGCGGTGACTTTAATGGACGTACGCTCGAGCCCATGCTGGTCACCTATCCTCCCCAGTTTGAAAGCGAATGGATCAGCCACCCCGGAGAAGAGTTTATTTACATGCTTGAAGGTCAGGTCAAAGTCTTTTTTGATGAGCTCGAGTACTGCCTGAATCCGCATGACAGCATGCACCTGCCCTCAAATCATAGTCACCGTATCTGCAACAGCTACAACATTCCTGCACAGGTCATATTTGTTAACACACCAAGATTCTTGGATTAAAGGAGGCTTATGAAACTCGCAACCGATATAGGGGGCACGTTTACCGACCTGGTTTACCTTGATGAAGCAAGTGGTGAACTGGGTACTACCAAATCATCATCCACCCCACCCAATTTTGCCCAGGGGATTTTAGATACCATCACCAAAGCTAATCTGGATGCTAAAGCGGTAGCACACTTTGTACACGGCACAACCGTCGTGATTAATGCCCTAACTGAACATAAAGGCGCCAAAACCGCCCTGATTACCACCAAAGGTTTTCGCGATGTGCTGGCGATTGCCAGGGCTAACCGACCCGATATTTATAATCTGCGCTTTAAAAAGCAGCCTGCCTTTGTTCCCCGGGAGTACCGCTATGAAGTCGAAGAACGGCTTGATTACAAAGGTGAGGTGCTAACGCCATTAAATGAAGCAGATGTTGCTAAGATTGCGGCCGAACTCAAGGCGGAAGGCATCGAGGCTGTTGCCGTTGCTTTTTTACATAGCTATGCCAATCCTGTTCATGAAAAATACTGTGCCGAACTGCTCAAAAAACACTTACCTGACATGTTTGTCACAAGCTCGAGCGACATTACCAAAGAGTGGCGCGAGTATGAACGCAGCAATACCGCAGTGCTGAATTCTTATGTTCAACCTGTTGCCTCGAGCTATGTACAGAATCTGGAAAATGCCCTCCGCGATATGGGCGTTAAAAGCGGCCTGCACATTATGAAGTCAAATGGCGGAACCAATACCTTTGAGCTTTCCAAGCAGCAACCTATCCATCTTGTAGAGTCCGGCCCGGTAGGTGGTGTCATAGGTGCCAAAGCCATTGGCGACCTAATCGGCGAAAAAAACATCATCACGATGGATGTCGGTGGCACCACCGCTAAAACCTCGCTAATTGAAGATGGCGTCGTCAAATTCACCACCAACTACTACATAGAAAAAGACCCCTTTAACCCGGGCTACCCAATCAAGGTTCCAGTAGTAGACATCGTTGAAATCGGCGCAGGTGGCGGCTCGATTGCTCATATTGATGATGCTGGCGCCCTCAAAATTGGCCCGCAGAGTGCAGGTGCAGTACCTGGTCCAGCCTGCTACGGACAGGGGGGCGATAAACCAACCGTGACCGATGCCAATCTGGTTTTACAGCGCATCAATCCTGACTACTTCCTCGGGGGTCAAATGCAGGTTGACCCTGAACTCTCGAAAAAAGCCTATACCCCCATTGCCGAAAGTTTTGATGTTTCCGTCGAAGAAGCCGCGCTGGGAGTCGTTAGGCTGGCTGATGCCAATATGGTTAACGCCATCAAGCTCGTTTCTGTGCGCCGTGGCTATGACCCCCGTGACTTTGCCTTGGTCGCTTTTGGCGGTGGCGGCGCTATGCACGCGGCTTCACTGGCGAAAGAACTCAATATCGGTAAAGTTATTATCCCGTTTGCCACAGGGACTTTCAGCGCTCTTGGCATGCTTATGACCGAGCCAATGCAGGACTTTATTCGTACCAAAGTTTTACCAGGCGATGAAAACGGTCTGGCACAGGTCAGGGACATTCTTACTGAAATGAATACCGAAGCAGCCGACTTTATGCGCGCAGCGGGCTACCCCGAGGCCAAATTTAGCTTTAAACCTTATATAGATATGCGCTATGTCGGGCAGGAGCACACGGTTCGTGTTCCGGCAGATGAGCTGAATCTGGCCAAGCTCGAGTCTCAGTTTCATGATCTGCATGAACAGGCCTACACTTTCAGGCTCGAGTCTCCTGTGCAATTCGTAAACTATCTGGTCACCATCACTGTGTCGCAAGACCCAGTAGATCTAAGCCGCTTTAAACCCAAAGCTGGTAATAACGCCAAACCTAAAGCGCAGCGCCAGGTTTATTTTGAAGGCGGCTGGCAAGATACGGCCATTTACGAGCGGAGCGACCTGCCATTAGGGCAAAAGATTGCGGGTCCCTGCATTATTGAAGAACCACAAACCATTACGGTAGTTCATAAAGGCATGCAGGCCTGGATTGATGAAATCGGCAATATTGTGATTGATACAGGAGTCGGTCATGAGCGCTAACCTTGATCCTTTTACCGCAGAAGTCATTAAAAATTCACTGGTTGCGATTGGCGAAGAAATGTTTGTCGCTATGGCCAGGACCAGCATGAGTCCCATTATTTATGAAGTGCTTGACTACGCCACAGGCCTAACCACTGCCAAAGCTGAAATCTTAACGCAGGGAAATGGTGTTGCTGGCTTTATCGGCGTGCTGACCTTTTCGGTCAAATCGGTGATTGATAAATTTGGGCTCGAGGGCCTAAAACCCGGTGACATCATTATGACCAATGACCCATACGGCGGCGGCGGCACCCACACCAGCGATGTCTGCATGGTCATGCCCATTTTTTACAAAGGTGAAATCATTGCCTTTTCTGCCAACAAAGCCCACTGGACTGAAGTTGGCGGCATGTCTCCCGGTAGTTGGACCACCGATTCCACCGAGATTTTTCAGGAAGGCTTGCAGTTCCCTTGCATCAAAGCCTTTGAAAATGACAAGCCTTTGCAGCAACTCATCGACCTTATTCGCGTAAACGTACGCACGCCAGATATGAGCATCGGTGACTTTTATGCTCAGGCAGCGTCGGTGCGTCTGGCTGGCAAACGCATGGTTGAACTCTGTGATAAATACGGAGCTGAAGCCGTTAAAACTGCCATGGCCATGCTCCTGGATGATGGTGAAGTAAGAGCGAAACAAGCGTTAGCAAGCTTACCCAAAGGCACGTTTACTGCCGAAGATACCGTTGATGATGACGGCATCAGTGATGACCCCATCCCGGTAAAAGTTAAGGTTACGATTACTGACGATGAATTTATTGTAGATTTTTCAGACATGCCGCCTCAGGTAGCTGGCCCGATTAACTCGAGCATTACTGGCACAAACTCAGCTCTGCGCTGTCTCTGGCTGGCTATTTCTAACCCCAAACTTCAGGTCAACGAAGGCTTTTTTAAACCCCTGCGACTCATTGTCCCCGAAGGAACCATCATCAGTGCGCAGCGCCCGGCACCCACCTCTACCTACTGGGAAACACTGCTTTACTCCCTTGATCTCATCTGGAAAGCCCTGGCTCCTGTGGTGCCCCATCGCCTTTCTGCTGGTCACTACAACACCGTGGGCGCCGCTATCACCACGACCTTTCACCCGGACGGTGATCACTTCACCATCATGGTTGAACCCAATATGGGCGGCTGGGGCGCCCAGGTCGATCAGGACGGCGAGAGCGGCCTCTTTTGCAGTATGAACGGCGAGACGTTTAACCTGCCGGTAGAAATTACCGAACATGCCCATGGACTTATGGTCGATGAATACTGCTTTAACCCCGATGCAGGTGGCGAAGGTAAATTCCGCGGGGGTCGTGGCGTGATTCGTGCTTACAAAATCTTGCATGATAATGGCGGAACCGTCACCATCACACTGGGACGCCACAAATTTCCGGCCTGGGGTGTAGACGGTGGTCATAAAGGGGGCGCCAACCGCGTTGAGATTAAAAAGGCAGATGGCAGCGTGGCTGGTCCTTATGGCAAAACGGCCCGCAAACCTCTGCAAAAAGGCGATGTCCTGCGCATTATTTGCGGGGCCGGTGGTGGCTGGGGTGACCCCAAAGACCGCTCCAAAGAAAAAGTTCTGGCGGATGTCAAAGCTGGCATGATGTCAAAAGAAGTCGCCAAAGAGATTTATGGCGTAGATGTTTAAGACCGATTCCGTTTAATCATGCGATTAACTCGCGGGTTAAATGCGAGCGGAAAACAGTCATGAACCGCTGGTATCATCAACGAATAGCCAGCCCTCAAAAATCATAGTCACTACCTGTGGTTCAAGACTGTCTCGCGGGAAGAATCAAATAACGAGGTGTTTGAATGTTTGAAATAGTATCGGAATCCGTATAAGAACCTATGACCGACCCGTTTACCCTCGAGATCTTAAAAAGCCGCCTCATGGTGATAGCTGAAGAAATGTTCATCACTCAGGGACGCAGCAGCAAAAGCCCCATTATTTATGAGGTGCTGGATTATGCCTGCGCCATTACCAGCAGTAAAGCCGAGCTAATAGTGCAGGCCAATGGGGTGGCGGGCTTTCTCGGCGCCCTTACCTTTGCCGTGCAAGATGTACTTGATAAATTTGGTGTAGAAGGACTCAGTCCTGGCGATATCATTGCGACCAATATCCCCTACGAAGGGGGCGGCAGTCACCTGAGCGATGTCAGCATGATTATGCCGATTTTCTACCAGGAGAAACTGATAGCTTTTGCCGTAAACAAAGCCCACTGGACCGAAGTTGGTGGTAAAGATGCCGGTAGCATGACCAACGACTCGACAGATATTTATCAGGAGGGTTTGCAGTTCCCCTGCATTAAGCTCTTTGAAAAAGGCAAGCCTGTTGCGGCAATCATTGATCTGTTAGCGGTAAATGTGCGCACACCTGACAGTACGCTGGGCGATATGTACGCTCAGGCAGCTGCTTGCCGCATCGGGCAAAAGCGCATTGAAGAACTTTGTGATGTCTACGGTTTAGAGCTAATCCATCTAGCTATCAGCAGCATTCTTGACGAAGGGGAAAAACGGGCAAGAGCCGCCCTTAAAACCCTACCCAAAGGCACTTATTTTGCCCAGGATGAAGTCGAGGATGACGGCATGGGCACAGGAAAAACCCCGGTTCAGGTCAAAATCAGCATTACAGATGATAGCTTCATAGCAGATTTTACGGGTACGGGTAAACAGGCTTTAGGCAGCATCAACTGCACCAGAGTGGCGCTTAACGCTGCCATGCGCATCATGTTCATTGCGATAACAGCACCACAAATCCCGGCCAACGAAGGCATTTTTAGACCCCTCACAGTCATCTGCCCGGATGGTACTATTTTTACCGCACAAAGGCCCGCACCCACTTCTACTTACTGGGAAACAAGACTGGTTGCCAGCGATATTGTCTGGCAGGCACTTGGCCCTGTCTTGCCAGAGCGTTTAACCGCCGGTCACTATCTCTCAGTTTGCTCTGAAGTTTTGCGCACCCGTAACCCGGAAACAGGTGAAATGGCACTCTTAGTAGAGCCCAATGCGGGTGGCTGGGGCGCAGGTGTTGACAAAGATGGTGAGGACGGCATGTTCTGCATGGGCAATGGGCAGACTTATGTACTCTCGAGTGAAGTCGCTGAAACACGTTATGACGTGCTGGTCAACCACTATGGCTTTGATGTCAAGCCGGGTGGCGAAGGCAAATACCGCGGCGGACGTGGTCTGATACGGGAGTATCAGATGTTATCGCCGGGTAGTATTACGGCATCCTTTGGGCGCTCAGTCAAGGGTGCCTGGGCGGCGCAAGGTGGCAACGCTGGTACACCGAATGCCATTGAGGTGAAATTTTCTGATGGTCGTAAAAGTGTTAGTTCAGGGAAAGTCACACGTATCCCCCTCCATAAAGGTGACCTTGTACGACTCATTACCGGAACAGGTGGTGGTTGGGGGAACCCCAAAGACCGCCCACATACAAAAGTTTTACAGGATTTAAAAGCAGGGTTAATTTGTCCAGACGTAGCCAAAAAGGTTTACGGACTTGAAGCTAAGGGGTGAAGTCTTTATGCCGCACACCCTGTAACTTTTATTTGCTGTGTTGGATATCTTCTTTTTGAGGTTTAAGGAGGTGAAAAAACGTATCAGGTTTTTTGGTTTGAAATGATTTCAGTCATACTCATAAGCTAGGCAAGAGATTTCAAAGGGAGAATATATGAAGCTCAAATTTATTAGCATCTTTGTGTTACTACTTTGGTTAGGGTTTGGCTTTGCTCAGGATAAGACTCTGATTATTGCCATACCCAGCGATATGCAAAACTTGGACCCAACGCTTTCTGGTGGTGATGTCATCACTCAAGAAGTCTTGACTTCGGTCTATAGCTTTCTCATTGACTTTAAGCGCGAACAAAATGCTGAAGGTCAGTGGATAGGAAATGCCGACGAATTTGTCGGCGATGTTGCCGAGTCATTTGAAATCTCGGAAGATGGCACAAAAGTCACTTTTCGTTTACGTCCTGGTATCAAGTTTTCTAATGGTGATCCCATCGATGCCAATGCTGTTAAATTCACTTATGACCGCATTTTTGGACAGGGTGGTATTACTGCTTTCTTGACAGGGATGGCCGCAGTCAAAGATGGCAACTCAGTCCAGGTAATCGACGATCTTACCGTAGAATTTACCTTAGATACCCCTAATACTTTACTCTTTGGAAATATGGCACAGTTTGGTCATGCTATTCTAAACCCAAATGTCGTAGAACCCTACATGACTGCCGATGACCCCTGGGCTCATGAGTGGTTACAAAACAACACAGCAGGTACCGAAAGTGGTCCCTATGTCTTGGCAAATTGGGATAGAGGCAATGAAATCGTGCTCGAGCGCAACCCAAACTACTGGGGCACCGTAGAAAACGACCGTGTCATTTTAAAAATCATCCCTGATGCTTCTGCTCGTTTGGCGCAGCTTCAAGCAGGTGCAGTTGATATGGCAGTTGGCATTCCCACTAAAGATATTGCTAACCTGGAAGGCAATGCTGACATTACCGTTCAGCGCTTTACCACCAGGGCCGTTGGCTATATCGGCATGAATAACGAAGTAGCTCCTTTTGATAATGTCAAGGTACGTCAGGCAATTTCTTACGCCATTCCTTACGATGTCATTATTGATAATGTTTTAAATGGCTACGGCATTCAGCTTACTAGCCCAATCCCACAGGGTACGCCCTATCACACAGACGAGTATTTTCAGTACAGCCAAGACCCTGAAAAAGCTAAAGCACTTTTAGCTGAAGCAGGTTTCCCCGATGGCTTTGATGCCACCTTTACCATTCCTAATGACAATGCCGAAGCTAAAGAAGGAGCTGTCTGGGTACAAAGTGCCTTAAAAGATATCGGCATTAATGTCACTATCGAAGAAATGCCCGGCGCAGCCTTTACCGAAAAAATGCAAAAGCGTGAACATGGCTTCTTCTGGGCGAATCAGTGGATTTCAATTAACAATGACCCCTTCTACCATATGTTCTGGCTCCTGAAGGCCGACTGCTGTGATTATGCCAAATACAGCAATGAACGTGTTTGGGAACTGATTGACCAGTACACGCTAAGTACTGACGCTGCGGCTCGTGAAGCTGCGGCCATGGAAATTCAGCAAACGGTTATCGAAGAAGCCCCCTGGATTTTCCTCTTTCAGCCCGATGCTGTTATCACCATGCGCTCCAATGTTGAAGGTTACACCTGGTACTCGGCTGACCGCTATTTGCGTCCGCAGTACCTGAAACTTTCCGATTGGTAAGCCACCTGGACGAAGAGCCCAGTAGCATTCTGAAATCTTGAAGGGTTTTCTTTACAAATACTGTGCTAAAAATCCCCCTATCCCCCCTCTAACAAAGCAGGGAACAACTACCCCCCTTAACAAAGGGGGGTTAGGGGAAATTTAAGCTTCGTCCCGAACTCATTCTTATGAATCTATTTATCTATATTTTAAAGCGACTACTTCTCCTCATCCCACTTTTATTTGGGGTGACCTTAGTGGTGTTTATTTTGACTCGAGTGGTTATAGCCGGTAACCCCATTGACCAGATTGTGCCACCTATGGCCTCTCAAGAAATGCGCGATCAACTCGCCAAGCGTTATGGTCTTACTGACCCCATTCTGGTGCAGTATGGCAAGTACATGCTCAATCTCGTCCGCGGTGATCTGGGGGTTTCCTTTCGCTCTGGCTTACCCGTTACTCAGGAAATTATCAAGTTTTTTCCTGCCACCTTTGAGCTTACTACCTATGCCATGCTTTTAGCACTCCTTGTTGGCATCCCTTTAGGGGTAGCCTCCGCCGTCTGGCGTGACACCTGGATTGATCATGTCTCCAGATTTCTTTCGGTTTCAGGTATCTCGATGCCTGTTTTCTGGTTTTCTCTTTTGCTTATTTATTTCTTCTTCTTTAAGTTGCATATCGCCCCGGCCCCCCTTGGCCGTATGAATCCGCGTATCAGCACACCTGATTTTGTAACGGGCTGGCTTACCATTGACGCCTTAGTATCCGGAAATTTTCGGGCCTTTCGCAGTGCTGTTGCCAATCTGACCCTGCCAACGATTGCCCTGGCTTATGGTGCTATGGCGCCCATTGCCCGCATGGCAAGGAGCGGTATGGTCGATGTCTTAAGTACCGATTATATTCGTACTGCCCGGGCTCAAGGGCTTAGACGCCGCACCGTTATCTTTAAATACGCCCTAAAAAATGCCCTGCTACCGGTCGTGACCATGACCGCTATCGTCTACGGTTTTTTGCTGGGCGGCTCGGTTTTGGTGGAAAATATCTTTGCCTGGCCTGGTCTAGGGCGCTATGCCTATGACGCGATTGCCAGCGCTGACTACACTGCAATTCAGGGCTTCGTGCTTTATGCCACCACCATGTACATCCTGCTTTTTTTAATCACTGACTTGCTCTACAAATTCTTAAACCCCAGGATTGAATTTTAATGGCCAGCACCCTGGGACAAAAAGATACTTATATGCCCAAACGGCCTACTACCTGGCAACGCTTCAAACGCACCATGCGGAAAAACCCGGTGACAGCTCTGGGGCTCTTTATCGTTGCTAGTCTTATTTTTATTGCTATTTTTGCCCCCTGGTTAGCGCCCTATGACCCCTATGCTACGGATCCACGGATTAGCCTCGAGCCTCCCTCACGTGCCCACCCCTTTGGCACCGACACCTTTGGCTCTGATGTTTTGTCAAGAGTGATTTACGGCGCACGCCTCGACCTGATGATTGCCTTTGGCGCAGTCGGGATTGCTCTGGTCGTGGGCTGCTTACTGGGTGCTATCGCAGGCTACTGGGAGGGCATGCTGGCAGAAATTATCATGCGTATTGTCGAACTTTTGCAGGCATTTCCTGCCTTCATTTTGGCTCTGGCCATCGCCGGGGCCCTTGGCGCCAGCTTTCGAAACCTGATTATTGCCATCGCCATGACCAATATCCCTATTTATGCCCACCTCATGCGCATTAGCATATTAAGCAATAAACAACATGACTACAGCATGGCAGCCGTATCTCTTGGCGCTTCGCCCATGCGCGTCCTTTTTAAACATCTTTTACCCAACAGCTTAGCACCTATCTTCATCCAATCCACCTTGCAGCCGGGCTACGCCATTTTGACCGCAGCCGGGCTTAGTTTTATCGGTCTGGGGGTCAAAATTCCTGAGCCAGAGTGGGGGCTTATGGTTGCCATGGGCAGCCCCAGAATCATCAGTGGTGACTGGTGGGTTTCTTTGTTTCCCGGGCTTTTTATCATCATCGCCGTAATGGGATTTAACTTAATCGGTGATGGTTTACAGGATATCTTTGACCCGCAAAGGAGATGACAAATGGTCAAACTTACAGTTATGTACAATTTGCCTGAGGGCACCGATCATGAAGCGTTTTTGCAGTGGCGTACCGGCCCTCATCAGAAAAGCAACGCCTCGATGCCCAAAGTGCTAAAAACAGACTTCTATACCGCCAAACCCACTCTGATGGGCGAACCAGCTTACCGCTACATCACCGAGGCGTATTTTGCCAGCATGGAAGATCTGGAAAATGCTTTTTTTACGGAGGCTGCACAGGCCAAACTAAAAGAAGACGTCAAGCGAATTAAAGATCAGGTTTTTCTGATTTCAGAAGAGGTCATGACCACAATAAATAAGGAATAATAATCCGTAACTCGTTCTGTTATTAATGGAGCCAATGATGAGCCTGGATACTGCATATCTGCTGACCCTCGTTAAACAAACTATAGAAATTGATTCAATTACGCCACATGAAGAGACGCTGGCAGCCTTTTTTGCTGACGAAATACGTAAACTGGGCATAGATCCCCAGTGGCACGAAGTTGCTCCGGGCAGACCTAATGTTTATTCCAAAGCCAGGCTTGGCCCGGCTGACGATATGCTACTGTTAACCGGCCACCTCGATACCGTAGATATTGCTGAAAACTGGGAAACGCCGCCCTTAAAAGCCGTGGAAAAAGACGGCAAGCTTTTTGGGCTGGGTTCCTATGATATGAAGTCAGGTCTGGTCTGTGCCTTTATGGCCTTTAAGACGCTGCTTGAAGATAAAAGTCTACACAGCAAACTCGGTACCATTGCTTTTGCCGCCACCGTCGATGAAGAAGGCTACGGCTTAGGGGCCAAGGCACTTTTAGAAACGGAGTACAAAGACAGCACTGGCATAATTGTAACCGAACCTTTTTGGGGAAGCGCAGAGCGTCCTTTGCCCATTGGTCTAACAGGAAAGGTGCTGTATAAACTCAGTTTTCAGGGCAAGATGTCGCATGGGTTTTACCCTGAGCGAGGGGTAAACGCCGTTGAAGAGGCTGGTAAGCTGTTGGCTGCCCTTGAGAGCTTGAACCTCTACAATCATGCGCTCTACGGTAAAGGCAACTATTCAACCTTAAAAATTGAAGGTGGCTATAAAGAATATGCGGTAGTTGTTCCTGAACGCTGTGATGTGATTATTTCACGCTTGACGGTTCCAGGAGAGTCAAAGGAAACAGCCCTCGAGGATATGCAAACGCTACTCAAAACCCTGGATTTGAAAGCAGAAGTCAGGGTGGAGATACTCGAGCCTTTTTATGACCCCTACCTCCTTGAAAACGAGTCCAGACTTAAGACGAGCTTTGACCGCGCCTACAAACAAAGCACCGGTCAAGACCCGCACTATGCTTTTCTTAAGGGCATAACCGATGCCAATATTTATGTTACCGAGGGCGGAATCCCTAGCCTAACGTTTGGACCTAAAGGCAACGGCGCACACGAGTGCAATGAATATGTCGAGCTGGATTCCCTGGTGCCTGTCGCCCAGGTTTTAATAGACGCCTGTATTCACTACTTTGACCAAAGTGCAGCAGACTAAAAAACTCATGCCGTTTTAGCGTTGCCGTTAACCCGCTTATCCGGATAGCGGGATGCGAAACAGGTCTGCAAAAGGTCTGGCTTTTATAAGACCAATCTCAGTGACCTGCACCTCGTCAAAAAGGGGCTCGAGCCGAAAGCCCTGCATAAGTCCAGCAATGTTCTCGTCAGGTACGCCAAAGGCCAGGGTGCAGTGTGGCACCCACTGACCGGGCACATAGTAAGCCAATGATGACTGATTTATCAGGGATAAATGGCGATGAAACCTTTGATGCAGTGTCAGCAAGTCCTGACTAACAACCGGAGCCAGAAAAATAACGCCTTCCGTTCCTGGAAAGCTCCCTATGGCGGCAAACTTTAGCCTAAAAGCTGAGGTTTCTCTGGCAAATGCTGTTAAAAGATGTTTGATATCTTCCTGCTGGCAAGTCTCAAAAACTGCCAGACTGACATGAGGTTGCATGTCCTGCTCAAAACCAGTTAAACGGTAACTGCTCGCCCTTAGCTTTTGCGTCGCTTCAGCCTCAAAGTATAACTCAACGGCATAGGGCATAATGCTTTTCTAAAACTCACTCGCAAAGGTTTCAATGCGGCTTACAAGCTGGGCTAGCTGCTCACGGCTGATAGGGACAAAGCCAAGAAAGTTCATAAGCGCCTTATTCTCGCTAGCCCACGCCTCATCATCTAACCTACTCTGTAACGCCTGATCAGCTTCTCCAATAATGGGAATGTAGAGACGATAAACCGTCAGAATACCCGCATCTTCGCCCCACTCAAAATCGCTGTCAACCGCATGAATAAAAAACTCGCGGGCGGAATCTCCCCAGCGCCGCGTAAGCTCGAGCACCTCCGTTTTTACTTGCGGCCAGCTCTCATCAATTGCCTGACGCACATTGGCAAGCGCAAAAACATCCTGATAAAGCTCATAGAGCGGCATAACATCGTGCCGCTGACAGAGGCTTAGCAGACGACTATCGGTGCGGCTCTGGCTTCTTGGTAATTCCTCAAAAGACCAGTAGGCCAGAAGAATTAAGCTATTCATGGCTTGGCGCAGCTCTACCAGCGCACTCTTGGGCTTGCTTGCAGCTATGAGCTGCTGAGCCCGCGTTAGTCTATCTGTAATACCAAGGCGCAAATCCTTTTTACGTTTTTCCAGCACTTCACTGCTAAATAAATAGGTGTCAAACTGGTCTTTAAATTCGCTAAAGACTCCGCTTGGGTCATAGATGATACGGCACTGCCAGAGTTGAATAGGCCAGAGAGCTACCGGACCTAAGTCACCTGCCCTGACCTGTACCAACTGCTCTTTAAGCTGAGGCATCATCAGCTGAATGATTTCAACACCGCGGCCCGAATCGACATTAAAGTAAGCCTGGGACTCGAGCTTTTGTTCAACAAGAATACCCACTTCAAGATCAGAATGGAGCCACTCCTGCCCTCTAGCCAAACTCCCCCCCATGACAACGCCTAAAATCTCTGGTCGCTCTGCCAGGCTATGAAGATAAGCCATCGCCCACTTCTGTAAGTCTAACCGCCAGCTTTCATCACTCATATTTTGCCTTCCCTCTACTTTTAACGCTAAGTACCAGCATTAGCTGGTAAAGGATAACCATCTTTCAGAATGTTTTTTAGATTGTACGATGATTTTCAATCAACAAGCTTTTTTCTTCAAAAGCTAGCTCGAGCCTCCCCACTCTCATTCATTTGAATTAAAACACCTCGAGCCCATCGGCAAGTCAAAGCAGCAAAAAGTGCCGAGCAAAAACCCGGCACAGAAACGGTTTTAGAGCTTAATGCCTAAAGCAGATAAGTCGCGCCAGAAACATTGATGTTTGGTTCAACATCTGGGTAGAAGCTATAAAAGCCTGTTACTACACCATCACTATCGGTAAAGATGGCCAGCTCCTTTTCACCACTAGCTGCCGCATATATGTCATTTACGACTTGTCCCAGGGTAATACTTTCACCATCGTTAACATCTCTAAGGTAGGTATTGGTGGTACTGGTAACACCCCAGGTATCAAAGATGAGCTCGGTACCATTGATATCTAAAACAATGTAATTGGCATCTACATAAAGTTTCTTACCAATGCTGGTATCGCTCAAATAGACATCAAAGGTGCTTGAAACTTCGCTGCCACCTTCTGAGGGATTGCCGCTGTAAAAACTAACCGGGATATTACTGTTTTGCGTCAGGCTCAAATTGCTTTGGGCGCTAGCAGCAGAACCTATCAGCAGGACAAGGGCGGATATGAGGGCTAAAACTTTTTTCATTTTGTTCTCCTTTCTTGGCGCTTTTTCTCTTCACAGCGTCAAGTGTCTTTAGTTTGCAATCCCTTGATGGATTTCCTTTTTGACTTTCATTTAGGTTTGGTGGAGACAAAAGAATACAAGCTAAACGAGCACCTCGAGCCTAAGCCTTACAGAACCTTGATTTACAGACAAAGCCTAAATAGAGGTAAATTTAGGTGTGAGCAATACCTTGAATCATCCTCGAGTCGCCCAGGTTTTAGCTGATCTATATACTGACGCTGAAGAAAATGACCCCCTTATTCGTAAAACCTTAGCTGGTAAAAACTTACGCGAGATAAGTTCTGCCGCCCACTATGAGGCAAGAGCAAACCTCTACATGCCCATTAACCCCGACTTTGGCACGCTTCTTTACTCGCTGGTGCGAAGCTCGAGTGCCAAAAGCATCGTCGAGTTTGGTACCTCACTCGGTATTTCTACGATTTATCTGGCAGCCGCAGTTCAGGATAATGGTGCGGGTTCGGTTATCACCACCGAGTTGGTCGCTGAAAAAGCCAAAACAGCCAGGACAAATCTGGCACAAGCGAGGCTCGAGCATCTGGTTGACTTTCGCATAGGTGATGCTCTTACAACTTTAACCGATTCTTTGCCAGAGGCAGTAGATATACTCTTTTTAGACGGAGAGAAAAGTCTCTACCTTGACATTTTGAAGCTTCTGGAACCTAACTTAAAATCAGGCAGCATGGTGATAAGTGACAATACCGATAAAGAAGGCCTGGAGGCGTTTCTCGGGTACTTACGCGCTCCTCAAAATGGCTATCTTTCAACAGCAATATTTACGGATGACGCCGGTGTAAAAAGAAGTCATGAGCTATCAATTCGAATCTAACATTTAGTACTCAAAGCAGTACCTTGCAGGATAAGGAGGTCATGATCCTCTTTTAAAATGGCTTGTTTAGAGACTGTTTTTCCTATAAACTGACTGAAGTAACTGCTACGTTTGTCACATCGAGGTTTTAACCTACCTAGCACGGTAAGCTAGAGTCATGAGTCAACAGGATACGCAAACCACCCTTTTTCAAGCTGTTTCAGAACTGCCAGAAAAACCAAAGACTCCTGAGGCCAATGGTCATAAGATTGTCATTATTGATGGTCATGCGCTGGCCTTTCGCAGTTACTATGCGATTCGTGAACTGACCAATTCCAAAGGCGTATCTACCAATGCTATTTATGGTTTTATCCGTTCACTTTTGCGTATCTTAAAAGAAGAAGGCGAAAATGACGCCACCGTCGTCACCTTCGACGCTCCAGCAAAAACTTTCCGCCATGAACAGTTTGAAGACTACAAGGCAGGTCGCGCACCCATGCCCCAGGATCTTCCCTGGCAGATCGACACTATTAAACAAGTGGTGGAATACCTTGGACTTTACCAGATTGAGGTAGCTGGCCTGGAAGCCGACGACCTCATTGGCACGATTGCCAAAAAAACCGAAGCACTGGGTTATAAGGTTGAAATTGTTACCAGTGACCGCGATTCCTATCAGCTTATCAGTGACCGCATTTGCGTGCGTGGCCTAGATAAAGCAGATCATTTTGGTGCCAAAGAGGTTTTTGAAAAGTACGGTGTCACAGTTGAACAGTGGACGGACTATCGCGCCCTCACGGGTGACTCGTCTGATAACATACCGGGTGCAAAAGGGATTGGGCCCAAAAGTGCGCAAAAGCTTTTAGAAACCTACGGCAGCCTCGACTATATATTGGAACATCTGGACAGCGTAGAGCCTGCAAAATTCGCCGATAAGATTCGGGCATCGCTCGAGGACGTCAAATTTTCAAGAGAGCTTTCTCAGATTGTTACGGATGCAAATTTAGAGATTAACCCTGTTTCGTGGGCAGCCAGAGAAATGAATGCCGAACCCCTCGGCGCACTGCTCAAGGACCTCGAGTTTGGCTCAATCATGCGAGAACTGGGTCTAGAGGGGGAAGCGCCTAGCTCGAACTACGAAGAAGTTGCCTTTGATGCCGCGCTGCTTGGGGGGGCTTATGGCTATGTCCTCAGTGATCAAAGCCCCATGCGTGCCAGCCTGACAGAGCTGGCCCTGGCTAAAGACAAAAAAGTGACAAAACTTGGCAAGCTTTTGCAAAATGAAAGCACGGTAAACGCCTGCGACGCCAAAGCCCTGGTGGTTTATGCGAGAAAACAAGGACTCGAGCTGGAAGCTGGCGACGACCCTTTAATCATGGCCTATGTCCTTGACCCCAATACCAATTCGGCAGAGGCTGCGGCGCGGCGCTATGGTGCTGGTGAGTGGAAAACCGATGCCAAATCCAGAGCTGAGGTCACCGCAGAACTGTTAAGCGCACTTCCGAAGCAACTCAGTGGGCAGCAAAAAGAACTTTATGAAAAGATTGAAAAACCTTTACAAAATGTCCTTGCTGATATGGAATATTGTGGCGTTGAAGTTGATGTCGCCGAGTTAAAGCGCCAGTCTGATGCGCTAGGGCAAGATATGACACGTATTGAAAACCGGGTCAGAGAAATTGCTGACAACCCAATTTTAAACCTCAACTCACGCGATCAACTGGCAGACTTAATCTTTGACAAACTGGGCTTGCAGGCTGGCAAGAAAACCTCCACAGGGAAGCGCTCAACTGCCGTAGGTGCACTCGAGCCCCTGCGCGATCAGCACGAAGTCATCGGGTTAATCTTAGACTACCGCGAAATCGCCAAGCTCAAAAACACCTACCTTGACCCCTTGCCCAGTCTGCTAAGTGAGCAAACCGGACGCATCCATACCACCTTTAATCAGGCTGTTGTCGCTACCGGACGTTTATCCAGTACCAATCC
>JAGQHN010000002.1:0-57758 GCA_020431825.1 Trueperaceae bacterium
TCTTATATCTTTCCTTCATACCCTAGCTTGCCATGACTCATTCCTGAATTATGTCAAAGGGGGGGGCGGAAAGTCGGGTAAGCATCACCCACGACATAATGCAGTTGCTTAGCTAAATTGGCAGGCAAGGTTCTCAGCACCGTTTCTACATGTTGAGCGTAAGCATCTATACGGTTACCTTCAGGCTCAGCGGGTGTCATAAACCCTTCCAGACTAAACGCCTGCTTATGCTCTAGCTCAATAAGGCTACAGCAAGACAATTCGAGACCCGAACAAGTTCTTTGTCGTGTGCCATCCCAAAACTTAGCCAGTTCAGGACTGGCTTTTCCTGACTTACGAATAAAGCTCGCATCTATACCCAGCACAAAACGACCCACTGACTGCGCTTCTAACTGCATAATCACAGCAGCATTTAGCTCTATAAAGCTCAAGGGCTTGGCGAACCAGTTGCGATAGCTCTTTTCACTTAGTTCTCCGTAGCGCGCTAGATTCTTGAAGTTGATACGTCCTGGGATAGCTAACCACAGGTATACCAATGTTTCAAAAAAGCGTTTTTGAGTCTTGCGTAAAGTAGTTGTTCTCAATACCTGGCTTAAAATAGTCATTAGGTCGTCCTCAGGGTTGGATTCAAGACCTTTACCCTAGCTGGACGACCTCCTTTTTCGCAATAAAGTTTCCGAACTATTGTGTATAAATTTAATAATTTTTTCCCTATTCTCGTCTAAAGCGGGTTTAGTATAAGGACTTAAAAACTCCTTGCTTGATCTAATTACAGAATTCTGAATTTTATCGAAGGATAAACCAAGTTCTAACTCATCTTCTTTAGGAAAATTAAAGCTAATTCTATCGTCGCTAATGTGTGAATCTAAATAATCACCTGAAACGCTTGCTATATAAATGCTTCCAGTATCGTCATCATTTCTTTCCTTGAGCTTTCCGCTCAATCCATTAATATCGCTAGCTTTTATACTTTTTTCCTCAACGACTCTATCGTTACCGCAATAGCTAATTTTATGATCAATATCACTACTTGCTTCAAACATTACATGTGTCAAGTTAAAGGTGTGGTCTCCAATTTTGAAGCTATCTTCTTCTTTGCGCTTCAAGAAATCTTCATAAAGTTTCATAGCGTTAATGGATATGCCATGACTGTTATCAATAACCAAAAGCTTTGGCATCTTGCTAAGTAGGAAGAATCTTAAACAATGTTCAACAATGTGCTTTGCTATAACTTCACTTTTTCTAACAGTATGTTCAGAGTAGTCAGATTGAAATCCTAAAAGCTTTACTTTTGTTTCTATTTTTGTTTCTTCATCAACTTCTTCATCAAAAAAAACTTGCTCAGGGTCATGGTGAAATGAAAAGTCAAACCTTCTAGAATATTTTTTCCCATTTTTCACATATATGCTATCTATTTCTACTTTTTCAAAGGCTTTCAGCCAAATAAGGCGACCTACTCCTTTTCCGCCTCGATCAGCTTTATACCTTGAATCTGAAGTCAAAAAGGATTTAAAATTTACTTCATCAAATCCAATTCCGTTGTCCTTAATAACAAAATTCTTGATGGGTAAAGCTTGAGAAGCATTTTCATCTTTGAGAACTAATGATTGGGATTGATCTCGCTCAATATATAGCTCTATGTTACCTTCTGGATTTCCTCTGTCAGCAATGGAATGTATAGAGTTGATTATTGCCTCTATCACTGGCAATAATCCGTTTCGTTTAGGCAATGAAAGTTTTGAAACTCGTCCTTGTAAGTCAACTCTCATACAATTAACTATACCTTAAAATTTAAGTAATTAACTCATTATAAAAACATGCTCTTGCTTAGCTTAACCCTAATCTCTAGAGATTAGAGAGAAATAATAACCTAATTTAAGGTGACTATAATAAAAAGGCCAAAATCACTATTTAAACTGGAAGATTTTGTGAGCTTAGCTGGGCTTTGGCGCGTTTTTGAGGTTTGGTCGCCATTGCAAAAAAGATGCCGCCGATTAGGGCCATTGCTGAAATAAACAAAAAGCCAGGGCTATAGCTACCAAAGTGGTCAAAACTATAGCCAGCCAGTACTGGACCGACCAGCGCACCCACAATGATGATAGGGTCAGAGATGCCCATGATTTTGCCAAAGTCTTTGCGACCAAAGTAGTCAGCACGCAGGGCTGACATAAGGGGGCCTCTTAAGCCCCAGGCAATGCCGTGTATCATAGAAGCAATCAATATAAGGGGTAAGGCTTTAGCAAGAGCCAGACCCAAAAAAGCCGTTGAGTGTAGGAGCATGCCAGTCGCTGCCAGCCAGCGTTTACTTAAAATGTCCCCAAAAAAGCCACTGATAAGCTGACCAATAATTTGAGAAGTGGTAAGAACGGCAAACAGGCTGGCAGCGGTTTGCAAAGAGTAGCCAAGTCCGGTTGAGACGTGGGTTACGTAGTGCGTAATAATGGTAACAACTGACATAAGGGCAAGCCCATGCCCCATCGCAATAAGCCAGAAGCTACGGGTTCTCATGGCTTCTCGAGCCGTAAATTCCTGATCATCATCTGCTAAGTTGCTACTGGGTTTTACATAGCCTTCGGGCTCGAGCCCATAAGCTTCGGGTGAGTTTCGCAGTAAGGGCAAAAGACTAAGACCACTGAGTACCGCCAGTCCAGAGACAACAGCCACACTGCGCCAACCAAAACTACTTATACAGTAAGCAATCAGCGGAGAAAGCAAGCCGCCTACACTCATGCCTATGCTCATAAACGCCAGCGCCCTGGTACGTCTGCGCGCAAACCAGTTGACCAGTAGTTTAGTGCAGGGTAACCAGCCAGATAAGTTTGCTGCAAAACCTAAAAACAATTGCACCAAAATGAAAATGGTCAGGCTATTGACTCTGCTAAAACTAATATAGGCGATGCCCATCAAAACCAGACCTGTGCCAATAACCGCTTTAGAGCCATAACGGTCAATCGCAAAACCAATGGCTGGCCCCGTAATAGAGCCAAAAAGCTGCCTGGCAGATACTGAGAGAGAAATGGCGGTTGCAGACCAGCCAAATTCTTTAATCAAAACGGGCACATAGACGCCAAAACTCTGAAAAAAAAGCCCGGCGACCAGCATCTGTAATACCATGACGGCAAAAAGTACCCACCAGCCTAAAAAGAGATTTTTGCGCCACTGCTGGAATTGTCTATGAAGCATCTGAGCCCTCGAGCCTTCGAATCTACCGAAGAGAAACACATCCTAACGGCTAGCTGTAAAAGTGCTTGTAAGAGAAAAGGCAAAACTTAAGCTTTGAATAATCTCACTTGGCTTGTGTACTTGCCAGGCAATCAAAGTTCATGGTTTTTATTAGCTGCGGCTGTGCGCCTTAAAACGCGAGATACAAAATATTGTACCCTTCAAGCTTTTAGACTTATCCACAAGTAAAAAAAAATCTGTGGATAACTCAACTTTTGCCGTCCTAGTCGAAAAAAATGCCAAGAATAGGGCAGAAAATGCGTCCAGGACGGTATTTCTCGAGATGTGAGAAATTTCGCATTAGCTAACAAAAAAGTCATGGGTTTGTCAAGAGGGACTTGTTATCCACAAGCGCTATAGTTTATCCACAGGCATGAAAAGTGCGCTAGACTAAGCTGAGTATAAGTGTAAAAATAGCGCGCAGGAGGACAAAATGGAGATCGTAAGTATTTCGGATGGACGTCAGTTTTCCCTTAAAAGCATTCAGCGTAGTGACCTCGTCAAGACTGATGATTTACATATTGAACTGATTTGCTTTGAGGCAGGTCAAAGAGATGAAGAGGGCAAGCACAGCCACAGCAGTGTTTATCAGGTCCTAGAAGGTGAGGCGCTTGTTAAGCACGAGGGTAATAGTAAGCGTCTAGGCAAAGGTAAGCTTTTAAGCGTTCCCGCGCAAACTGCACATACCCTGGAAAATGCCGGTGGTGGGCTTTTGGTGGTGATGGCAACCAGAGCTCTCGGCTAAATCAAGTCCGAACAAGCTACACTAGAGCCATGAAGAAAAAGGCCCTTAATCAGCTCGAGTCCCAGTTAAGCCTCTCAGATCGTCGGGAGAAACCTTATCACCCCAACAAAAAGGCCTGGCTCGAGTTGATTGAGAGGCTCGAGCTTGACCGTGCCAGGATTGCTCAGGGGGGAGGCAGCAAAGCAACCGAGCGGCAGCATCAGAAAAACCGCCTGACGGCTCGGGAGCGCCTCAAAAAACTGCTTGATCCTGAGACTCCCTTTGACGAACTCATGCAGTTTGCTGGCTATGAGATGTATGCCGAAGAGGGGGGGGCAGTTTCGGGTGGAGTGGTTACAGGTATCGGAAAAATTCATGGTCGTGACTGGATGATCATTGCCAATGATGCCACGGTGAAAGCTGGCGCTTTTTTTCCCATCACGGCTAAAAAGGTCATTCGGGCGCAAACCATTGCCTATGAAAACCATTTGCCAACGGTCTATCTGGTTGATAGTGCCGGGGTCTATTTGCCCATGCAAGACGAAATTTTTCCTGACCAGGATGATTTTGGCCGCGTTTTTTACCTAAATGCCCGGATGAGTGCCAAAGGCATTCCGCAGATAGCTGCCATCATGGGTAACTGTGTGGCAGGCGGCGCTTACTTGCCTGTCATGTGTGACACGCTTATTATGACTGAGGGGAGTGGTCTGTACCTGGCAGGGCCAGCGCTGGTGAAAGCGGCGATTGGTCAAGAGGTCAGTAGCGAAGAGCTTGGGGGGGCAAGCATGCACGCCGCAGTTGCCGGGACCATTGACTTCCACGAAAAAAATGATGAAGCTGCACTCGAGCGCATTCGCAATCTGGCTGAGACCTATGCACCTGCTTCCAAAGCCTTATGGGCAGAAGGTCGCAAAGAAACAACGCCTCCCAAAGAAAAAGAGGCAGACTTTCTGGGCCTTTTGGCCACAGAAGGGGGAACGCAGGCGTATGACAGCCGAGAAGTCATTGCCCGTCTCGTTGATGACTCCAGGTTTGATGAGTACAAAAAAGACTATGGGCAAACCATTGTCTGCGGTACGGCGCGTCTTGGGGGGTATGCAGTTGGCATTGTCGCCAATCAAAAAATGGTAATCAAAACGAAGGGCAGGCTCGAGGTTGGTGGCGTCATCTACGCCGATGCGGCTGATAAAGCTGCGCGATTCATTCTGAACTGCAATCAGGCCCAAACGCCCCTCTTGTTTCTCCACGATGTTACAGGGTTTATGGTAGGGAAAGAAAGTGAGCAAGAGGGTATTATTCGCAAGGGGGCAAAGATGGTGAATGCCGTATCTAATACTGTGGTACCTAAACTCAGCCTTCTATTAGGCGGGTCTTATGGAGCAGGGCATTATGCTATGGCAGGAAAAGCCTTTAACCCTCAGTTTATTTTTGCCTGGCCCAGTGCTAAATATAGCGTTATGGGAGGGCAACAGGCTGCCAAAACTATCCTGGATATTCAACTGGCTCAACTCAAACGTCAGGGCCAAGACCCCGACGATAAAGAACTCGAGGCCCTCTATAATTCGGTCAAAGCCCACTATGATAAGGCACTGGATATTCGTTATGCGGCTGCCAGACTCTGGATAGATGAGATCATACTGCCCTCTGAAACCAGATGCCGACTGATTCGTGCGCTTGATGCCTGTGCCAACAAAGTCGAACTCGAGCCTTTTAAGCTGGGTGTGTTTCAGGTTTAAAGTAAGTGGCTTTTAGCAAGCTTCGGGTTGCATCCTCGAAAAAAGTAAAAATTATCTCTTAATGAAAATTGGTATAGAGCTGGTCTCTTGACATTTATTTAGTTAAGCGCTTAACCTATGAACAACAAAAAATAAAGGACGGCTGTGGAAGACGGACGAAAGGCTACATTAAAAGATGTGGCACAGCTGGCTGGGGTCTCGACGGTTACGGTGTCAAATGTTTTGAATCACCGTCAAAATGTCTCGCTACGCACCAGGCAGCGTGTTATGAAAGCGGTAGAAGAAACAGGTTACCGCGTTAACCTCATTGCCAGAGGCCTGGCAGGAGGGCGTACCAACACGCTGGGTGTTGTGGTGCCCGATCTGGGTACGCAGTACGTTGGTGAAATTGTCCGCGGTCTTGGCGATGAGATTCGCCATGCAGGGCTTGAAATGCTTATTTCTACTGCTTCAGATGATATTAAAGAACGCAGTCAAATGGATTTGTTACAAGAAATATCTGATGGACTGGTGCTGGTCCTAGCGCATAACAATGACTATGATGTTAGTGTCTTTTCGAGAGATGGCTTACCCGTGGTCATGATTGACCATAGAGGCAGCACTATTCCTTTACCTGCCGTGGATGTTGATAACTATTATGGTGGTCGTCAGGCAACCGAATACCTGATAGCTTTAGGGCATCAGCGTATTGGTTTTGTAAAAGGACGGTATGAAGCCTCGAGCCTGCGCTTTAAGGGGTACAAAGAAGCCCTCGAGTGTGCCAAATTGCCCTTTGAGGAAAGTTTGGTAGCCGAAGGTGAATTTACTCAACCGGGGGGCTTTGCTGCTGCTAATGAGCTTTTGAACTTAAAAGACTTACCAAGTGCCATCTTCGCTGCCAATGACCTCTCTGCCTTTGGGGTAATGGAAGCCATAAAAGAAAAAGGCTTGCGCATACCTGATGATATTTCTGTACTTGGTTTTGATGATATTCCTATGGCTAATCAAGTTTTTCCGGCGCTTAGCACCATTCGGCAACCACTCTTTGAAATGGGGCAGGCTGCCGCTCGTATGATGCTGGCCAAGCTTCGCGGGGTTGAACCACCTTCTAATCGAATTACTCTTGCGACCGAGCTGGTAGAACGTGCGTCTACCAGAGCCTGGCGCAATCGCTCTGATAGTAAAGAAGGAGGTGATTACAAACAAGACTGGTCTTGACATAGATCAGTAAATGAAAGATATACTCCCGCTGTATATAGTTCTACACGCCCAATAGTGATAGTTAAGCCTGCACAAGTGAGTAAATCTGATGCGCGCGTGTGCGATCTCAAGTTCAATAGCGACATTAGTCGCCGATACTATAGGCCGGGTCAGGAAACTGGTTCCGGCAGGAGGATAGAAATGAAAACAGTTTATAAACTGCTAGCGGTAGCCACGGTCATTTTCGCCGTCACTTCTGCTTTCGCCGAAGATTTAGAAGTGATGCACTGGTGGACTTCCGGTGGCGAAGCTGCTGCCGTTGCCGAGTTCGCCAAAGCCTTCGATGCTACAGGCAACCACTGGGTTGATGCCGCTATCGTCGGTGGTGAAGCTGCCCGTGCTGTTATGGTCAGCCGCATTACTGGTGGAGACCCCATGGGTGCTTTCCAGTTTAACCACGGTCGCCAGGCTGAAGAGCTGATCGAGGCTGGTCTGCTGCGCGATATCACCGATATTGCAGAGGCTCAGGGCTGGAAAGATGTTGTCAACCCACCCACGCTGCTTGATGCTTGTACCGTTGACGGTCGCATTTACTGCGCACCCGTAAATATTCACTCCTGGCAGTGGCTGTGGCTAAGTCACAAAGCCTTTGAGGACGCAGGTGTTGCTGTTCCTACAAACTGGGATGAATTTGTTGCTGCTGCTCCAGCACTCGAGGCTGCAGGTAAGCTTCCCCTTGCTATGGGTCAGGAGGGCTGGCAACAGTCTGGTGCTTTCAACGTAATGATGGCTACGCTGGTTCCCCAAGAGGTTTATCTGGGCGTTTATCAAGATAAGAACCCAGAAATTGCCGGCGGCGAAGAAGTCGCAAAAGTGTTCCAGGCTGCTGCCGATGCGCGCGACATGGCTGCTAAGTCAACTGTCCAGAACTGGAACGACGCCACCAACCTTGTTATTACTGGTCAAGCTGGTGGTCAAATCATGGGTGACTGGGCACAGGGCGAATTCGCCGTTGCCGAGCAGGTGGCTGGCACTGATTATAGCTGTCTGCCAGGTCTTGGCGTAACAGAAATGTTGGACACGGGTGGTGACGCCTTCTACTTCCCAGTTCTAAAAGACGAAGCTCAAATTGCTGCACAATCTGAACTGGCTGCACTGCTCTTAGAGCCAGCGACCCAGGTTGCTTTTAACCTCAAGAAAGGCTCGCTGCCAGTACGTGGTGACATTGATATGTCTGCTGCCAATGACTGCATGCAAAAAGGTCTTGCTCTGCTGGCAGACGGCAAGATTTTGCCCTCTACTGGTCAGCTCATTACTCCCGACACTACGACCCAGATCAATACCCTGTTTACTGAGTTCTTTGCTGATCCTTCAATGACACCTGAGGATGCTCAGAAGCAGTTCGTTTCAATCATCGAGGACGCTGAGTAATATTCCTTCACCCCAATTTATCGGCCCGTTTAGCGCGGGCCGATATGGTTTATCGACTAGATAAATCATTCGGTGGATATGTCTATGAAGCGCCCTAACCAACTATTCCGTAACTTCTCAGCCAAGATTGCGGCAATCCCCATGATCGTGACCGCACTCTTCGTTTTTGTTGGTGGAACGGCCTGGACCGTGGTTTACAGTTTCACCAAGTCAGGTCTGTTACCGCGGCTCAAATGGGTTGGTCTTGACCAGTACGAGCGGCTGTGGACCACAAAACGATGGATTGTGTCTATCCAGAACCTGGCAATCTATGGCATTTCCATGCTGGTACTTGTCTTTGTGATCGGGTTTATTCTTGCCACTCTGATTGATCAAAAGGTTCGCTTTGAGAACGTAATCAGGACGGTCATTCTTTATCCTTTTGCACTCTCTTTCGTGGTAACCGGTCTGGTCTGGCAGTGGATCCTGAATCCTGAGTTTGGTATTCAGAGCATTATCCGGGATCTCGGCTGGACAAACTTTGCTTTTGACCCTCTCTACAACCCTAAGATCGCTATTTTTGGTGTGCTGATTGCTGGCCTTTGGCAAGGTTCGGGCTTAGTGATGGTACTCATGCTCGCGGGTCTACGCGGCATCGACCAGGAGATCTGGAAAGCGGCACGGGTTGACGGCATTCCTGCCTGGAAGACCTATCTATTTATTGTCATCCCGATGATGCGCCCGGTTTTCATAACGACCCTGGTTCTGGTGGTGAGCGGCATTGTCAAACTCTATGATTTGATCGTTGCCCAGACTGGTGGTGGTCCTGGAATCGCCACTGAGGTTCCAGCCAAATACGTCTATGACATGATGTTTGGAGCTTCTAATCTTGGTCAGGGTTTTGCTGCCTCAACCATGATGCTGGTGACGGTTGCGCTGATTGTCATTCCTTGGGCGATGCTGGAATTCGGAGGTAAGAAACATGGCTGATGCTCTAGAATCTAAGACTACGTCACTTAGAGATGGACCGCGTGGTCCGAAGCCTCGCCGAACCTTTTCCCGCCGCAATATTTTGCTTTACGGTACGCTGTTCGTTATAGCTGTTTATTACGCAATCCCGCTTTATGTAATGATCGTCACCTCGCTAAAGGGGATGCCCGAAGTCCGCCTGGGCAATATTTTTTCGCCACCCCTGGAAATCACCTTTGCACCTTGGGTCAAGGCATGGAGTGAAGCCTGTACAGGCCTCACCTGTAGGGGGCTGAGTATAGGCTTCTGGAACTCAGTACGGATTACCATTCCTTCGGTCATCATCTCAACCATTATTGCCTCGGTAAATGGCTATGGACTTGCAAACTGGCGTTTCAAAGGTGCCAACGTATTTTTTACCATCCTGATTTTTGGCTCGTTTATTCCTTATCAGGTTTTACTTTATCCTGTGGTGATCCTGCTGCGTGAAATCGGTCTTTATGGTGACCTGGCCGGGCTGGTGATTGTTCACACAATCTTCGGTATGCCGATTCTTACACTCTTATTTCGCAACTATTTTAGTTCGCTGCCAGAGGAACTTTTTAAGGCGGCGCGTGTGGATGGTGCTGGCTTTTGGGGAATTTTTCTCCGTGTCATGCTGCCAATGTCGATCCCGATCTTTGCTGTTGCCATTATTTTACAAGTGACCGGAATCTGGAACGACTTTTTGTTTGGTGTGGTCTATACCGGTCCTGAGTCTTACCCGATGACCGTCGCGCTTAACAATATTGTGAACTCGACCCAGGGTGTGGTGGAATACAACGTCAATATGGCCGCAACGATCATTACTGGCCTCGTTCCGCTCACCATTTATTTTGTATCCGGCAAGCTCTTCGTCCGCGGTATTGCAGCCGGTGCCGTGAAAGGCTGATGTTGTATGAATTACGCTGTAGAAATTAAGGATCTTGATCTCCACTTTGGTAATGTAAAGGTCTTGCAGCAGCTCAATCTTGACATTCACAAGGGCGAATTTCTGGTTCTGCTCGGTTCAAGTGGATGCGGAAAATCCACCCTTTTAAACTGCATTGCCGGACTACTGGAAGTGACCGATGGTCAGATATTCATTGGTGGCAAAAACGTTACCTGGGCAGAACCGTCTGAGCGCGGCATCGGTATGGTATTCCAGTCTTATGCGCTTTATCCGCAAATGACGGTTGAGGGCAATCTATCCTTTGGCCTGCGCAATGCTGGAATGCCGCGCCCCGAGATTAGCGAGAGAGTCAAGCGTGCTGCCGGGATTTTGCAAATCGAACCGCTCCTTAAGCGCAAACCAGCAGCGCTCTCTGGTGGTCAGCGCCAGCGTGTGGCAATCGGCCGTGCACTGGTGCGTGATGTAGATGTCTTTTTGTTTGATGAGCCGCTGTCGAATCTTGACGCTAAATTGCGCGCTGAGCTGCGCGTTGAAATCAAAAGGCTTCACGATCAGCTTGACAATACGATGATCTACGTTACCCACGATCAGATCGAGGCGATGACACTGGCTGACCGTATTGCCATCATGAAGGAGGGCAAGATTATGCAACTCGCCAGCCCTAATGAAATTTATAACCGACCGCGCAATCTCTATGTCGCTGATTTCATTGGCTCACCGTCGATGAATTTCCTGGAGGGTGAAATCAAAGCTGGAAAGTTTCATCTGGAGGGTATTGTAATACCGCTTGATGGTTATGAATTTGTAGAGGGCTCGAGGCGCGAGGGCAAAGCGATTATTGGTCTACGGCCCGAGCATCTCGTAACCGGTGATAATCTGGCTTCTGCCGCTGTCAGGACAAAAGTAGACGTTGAACTGGTCGAGCCCATGGGTTCTGATACCCTGATCTATACGAAACTTGCGGGTAGGCCCATTCATGTGCGTATGGACGGTCAGGCGCAAGTCAGTCCTGGCGACAAAGTTGAAATTGGGTTTCAACCCGAACGTGCCTCACTGTTTGATCCTGTGACGGAAGATCGGCTTTAAGCACTAACCCTTAGGCTAAAAAGCACTGCTGGTTAGTATTTAAATTTGCCTGAAGGTAGCCACGGCGAGTACGGCGTGGGTGTGCGGTTGATGCCTCTTGACGTCGGTCAAATTTATTGTTTGTGTAACTGTATTCTGGTGACGTAGCAGGGAGATGATGGACAAAGAACGGTAGAAGCGTTTTTTAAGAGCGAGGCAGCCCCCTTATACACAGACGTTTTTGTTCGATGTTCTCAGGCTTCACGAAATAACCAGGTAGAATTATATTCTTCAAGCTAGGACGACACGATGCGTCAAAAACAACGTAAATATTCAGTGAGTGCCCCAGGGAGTCCCGACCAAGCGGTTGTAGGACCCATCTGGCCACTGATTCTTATCCTGGGAACGCTTTCGGCGTATGGTCCATTGACCATAGATATGTATTTACCGGCTCTGCCAATTATTGCCAAAGAGTTTTCTACGCCTTACATCCAGCAGACGCTGGCGCTTTATTTTTTGGGTTTGTCTTTGGGGCAGCTTATTTATGGTCCGCTGAGTGACCGCTTTGGTCGTAAACGCCCTCTGCTTTTTGGGTCAGCGCTTTATATTCTTGCTTCTGTGGGTTGCGCTTTTTCAAATTCACTGGGCAGCCTTATTTTGTTTCGAATTTTGCAGGCTTTGGGCAGCAGCGTTGGGATGGTACTTACGGTTTCGATTGTGCGCGATTTGTTTGAGCCTGAGCGCTCGGCCCGTATTTTTTCTTACCTCATGCTGGTGATGGGTTTTGCCCCCATGCTTGCCCCCCTGCTGGGTGGACAGATATTACTTGTTGCCAGCTGGCGCATAATTTTTTTGGTGCTGGCAGCCTTTGGCTTGCTCTGTTTCTTACTTGTCCTTTTTGGTTTGCGCGAATCCTTGCTTACAGAGCGACGCAGGCGCGTAAATATTCAAAATGTATTTGTGACCTATACCGGGATTCTTATGGATAGACGCTTTCTGGCGTATGCTCTGCCCAGCAGTTTGATGAGCGCTGGCTTTTTTACCTACCTGAGTGCCTCGTCACTTGTCTTTATTGATGTTTTTAGCGTTTCGCCTCAAAATTTTGGCTGGATCTTTGGGCTGAATGCCATTGGGCTGGTGACGGTTGCCCAGGTCAATGCCAGGCTTTTGGATTGGTTTCGCAGCGATGCAATCTTAAAGGCGGCTTTAATTGGCGTGGTGATTGCGTCAGTTAGCTTGTTAGGGATAGTTCTGGCAGGTTTAGCTACGATGCAAGTTACCTGGCTGCTGCTTTTTTTCTGCATTGCAGGTACAGGCTTTATTCGCCCAAATACTACTGCTGGAGCGATGGCGAATTTTGCTGATCGTGCCGGAAGCACTTCAGCTTTACTTGGGGCGCTTGGTTCGGTAACAGGCACGCTGGCCGGCATGCTCTTGAGTTATTTACACAGCACCTCCGTTTTGCCTATGGCTGCGATGATTGCCTCGAGCTTTATCTTGGCGTTAGTAAGCTTGCAACTGTTTAAAACGACTTCAAATCAAGCTAGCACAGATCTAAAGGAGGTCAGATGAAACCGACCTGCAGTTTTCCCGACGGCTTTCTCTGGGGTACAGCAACCGCTGCCCATCAGGTAGAAGGCAATAATGTTAATTCAGATTTCTGGGTGCTCGAGCATATCCCTGGAACTATTGTCGCTGAACCCTCAGGCGATGCCTGCGACCATTTTCACCGTTACCGTGAAGACATAAAACTGCTGGCTGATTTAGGGTTTAGCACCTACCGCTTTTCTATCGAATGGGCCAGAGTTGAACCCGAACAGGGACTGTTTTCAGCTGCCACGATCGCGCACTACCGGGACATGTTGCAGGCTTGTGAAGAGCATGAACTTATGCCGATGGTGACCCTGCACCATTTCACTTCGCCGCGCTGGCTCATGAGGCTGGGCGGTTGGACAGCTAAAGAAACGCCGGAGCTGTTTGCTCGCTATGTTAGCTATGTCATGGAGCAACTTGGTGAGCAGATTCCTTATGTTTGTACGCTAAATGAAGTTAATTTGCCTGATCTCCTGGCCCATATTATGGCGTCTCGAGCACAGGCTGAAAACCTTGCCCCGGTAGGTATAAAAGAAGATAATGACCTGTCCTGGTTGCAAAAAGCAGCCCTGGCTTTTGGTCTGGATAAAGATGCGGTGATTCACCCTTTCCCCTATACCTATGTTGAAAGAGGAAACTTTGTAGAGGTGGCACTCGAGGCCCATCGTCAGGCAAGGGCGGCGATTCGGCGCATAAGTCCTGACACCAAAGTGGGTTTTTCGCTCGCCTTACATGAAATTGATATTTTGCCAGGTGGCGAAGCCAAAGCAGAGGAGACCTGGCAAACGCTGTTTAAACAATATCTGCCTACCCTAAAAGACGATGACTTTTTTGCGCTGCAAAACTATACTCGTGAAGTTATTGGCCCCGATGGCCCTGTTTTTCCTGAAGGCGCTGAACGCACCCAGATGGGTTATGAATACCGCCCCGAGGCGCTGGCAGGGGTGGTGCTTCAGGTAGCCAAGGATCTGAAAATCCCGATTATTATTACGGAAAATGGCGTTGCCACTCCTGACGATCAACGCCGTGTTGAGTTTATTGAGCGAGCACTAAAAGGACTCCATGCCTGCATTCAGGATGGTATTGATATTCAGGGCTATTACTACTGGTCGGCTTTTGATAATTATGAGTGGGTGATGGGTTACCGCATGACCTTTGGACTCATTGCCGTTGATCGCACTACGCAAAAGCGAACCATCAAAGAAAGTGCCCATTATCTGGGCAAGATTGCACAGGCCAATGGCCTTTAAGGATAGGGTATGACAGATCTTACTAAATTGGTTTCACAGATGACTTTAGAGGAAAAAGCGGCGCTGTGCACAGGGGCTGGTCCCTGGGTGACCACGGCCGTAGAGCGGCTGGGGATTCCACAGATGGTGGTTACAGACGGTCCCCACGGTGTGCGCCGAACTGAAGATTTAGATGTGATAGCCGCAAAAAGCAAACCCGCTACCTGTTTTCCAACGGCATCTTGCCTGTCGGCTAGCTGGGATGTGGAGCTTATCGCTGAAATGGGAGAGGCCCTGGCAGAAGAGTGCATTGCCCTTGGGGTAGATGTGGTACTTGGCCCTAGTAATAATATGAAACGCACGCCTCTTTGTGGTCGTAATTTTGAGTACTTTTCTGAAGACCCTTATCTCTCTGGTGAATTAGCTGCCGCTTATATTCAGGCGGTGCAGGGCAAAGGGGTAGGTACCTCGCTCAAACACTTTGCTGTTAACAATCAGGAGTATCAGCGTTTTAGTATAGATAGCGTTCTTGATGAGCGCAGCTTGCATGAAATCTATCTGCCTGCTTTTGAGACCGCCGTCAAGCGCGCCAAACCCTGGACAGTTATGTGTGCTTATAACAAAGTGAACGGTGATTATTGCTCAGAGCACCATGAACTGCTCAGTGATATTCTTAAAAATGATTGGGGCTTTGAAGGGCTCGTTGTATCTGACTGGGGTGCGGTGCATGACCGTGTGACTGGGCTAAAAGCCGGGCTTGACCTCGAGATGCCTGGGCCAAAACCTCGACGAGTTCAGGCAGTAATTGAAGCTGTTGAGGCAGGCGACTTAGATGAAGCTGTGTTGGATGAAGCTGTTCGGCGAGTTCTGAGTATTGTATTTAAAGCCCAGGAAACGCCTAAAGGGCAAAGCGAATTTGACAGGGCTGCCCACCATGCCCTGACGCGAAAGGTCGCCAGCGAGGGGATGGTCCTGTTAAAAAATGAGGGCATCTTGCCACTTCAAAACCCTGCTTCAATTGCGGTGATAGGTCGTTCGGCGAAACACCCACACTATCAGGGTGGTGGCAGTTCGCACATCAACCCCACTCAGGTTGATAGCCCCTTTGATGAGTTGAAAAAGCTCGCTCCAAGCGCATCTTTTAGTTACGCAGAAGGCTACGGGGAGGGCCTCGAGCACAACCTTGACTTAATAACTGAAGCAGTAGCCGAAGCGCAAGCTGCTGAAGTCGCCCTTATTTTTGTAGCTTTACCCGTCGTCATTGAGTCGGAAGGCTATGACCGCAAGGCTTTAGACTTAACCGAGCAGCAAGTCAATCTGATTAAATCGGTGAGTGCGGTACAAAGCAACACGGTGGTCATTTTGAACAACGGTTCTGCCGTTGCTATGAGTGAATGGCTGGACGGTGTGCCCGCCGTACTGGAAAGCTGGATGATGGGTCAGGCTGGGGGTGGCGCCATTGCAGATATTCTTTTTGGAAGAGTTAATCCTTCGGGCAAACTGGCTGAAACCTTTCCAAAAGCTTTGCAAGATACGCCTGCTTACCTTAATTATCCGGGAGAAAATGGTCAGGTTCATTACGGTGAAGGCTTATTCATCGGTTACCGCTACTATGACGCCAAGCAACTCGAGGTTGAGTTTGCCTTTGGTCATGGGCTGAGTTATACCGAGTTTGAGTACAGCAATTTAAAATTGGCAAGTAAGTCTATAAAAGATAGTGACGGGCTCGAGCTGTCCGTTGACATCACTAATGTTGGAGATGTAGCGGGCAAAGAAACCGTCCAACTCTACATTCATGACCAGGAGTCAAAACTGGTACGCCCGTACAAAGAGCTTAAGGGGTTTGCCAAGGTCAGCCTGGAACCAGGCGAAACCAAAACAGTGCGATTTAAGCTGAATTTTCGCTCATTTGCCTACTATCACCCGGTACATAAACGCTGGGTTACTGAAGACGGTGACTTTGACATCCTGATTGGTGCTTCGGCAACCGATATTCGTCTAAAAGACACAGTGACCTTAAGCTCAACGCTCGAGCTTCCTTCAATCCTGAATAAAGAGTCCACCGTCAAAGAGTGGCTCGAGGACAAAAAAGGTAAAGAGGTCTTTGAGCCTATGTTTAAGGAAATCACGGCCAGCTTTACCAGTGCGATGGGTGCTGACACTGCCAGTGAAGCCGATATAGGTATGGATATGACAGGTTTTCTGATGGATTTGCCACTGATGAGCCTGCTGGACTTTCAAGATGCGTCTTTAGCTGAGGCACCTGAGACCATAGTTCAAGGTTTGTTAGCTAAAGTTAGATCCTAAGCAAAAACCAAAGTTAATACCTCGGTGCTTAAAGGGTGCCGAGGTATTTTTGTTTAATCAAACGCTAAACCACTGGGTACGGCGTCTGGCCTCGAGTCTTTGAGGTCAAGGGCACTGGGTGACGTAAGCGCGTCAAGAAACGCCAGAAGATAGTCTATGTCTTCGTCACTCATGACTCGAGCCCTTTCCAGGCGTGGGTCAAGGCTGGTAAAAAGGGTGGCAAATAGCTCGCTGTCCTGTTTTACTGTTGTTTGCAGGGAGGGCTCGAGCTTAGCCACATCGTACAGGCGCAAAGCCGCTTCAGGGTCCAGGTGTTGCCAGATAACATCTTCAAGAGTGCTAAAAGCCCCATTATGCATCCATGGTCCTGTAAGGGTGACATTTCTTAGCGGCGGCGTGCGAAAGGCGCAGAGATCAGTATCCTGATCACTTAGCAGTTTGACGCCCATATCAACCGGACTACCTGATTTTCCTGGTCCTAAAGGGATGACACCGATATTATGCGTCTGCTGATCGGTGAGCAGTGAACCCGAGTGGCAAGCAGAGCAACCTGCCTCACCATAAAACAGCAGTGCGCCCAACTTGGCATCTTGACTCATGGCCGTGTCATTACCAGCAAGATGGCGGTCAAAGGGGCTATCAAAAAAAGTCCATTCGGAGGCTTCAAAGGCAGCAATCGCATTGGCAATATGAGTAATGTTCAAGTATTGTGGCTCGAGCCCTGGATAGGCTGCCTCGAATAGAGGTAAATAGGCTGCTGTGCTGAAGATGCGCTCACTAAGGGCTTGCCAGATGCCGCCGAACTCAGTATCGGTGAAATTAGCGAGTTCATTAGGTTGGCCAAAAATGTCTTTGTCACCAACCAGGCCGCGCATTTCATCTCTTGACGTTACGGGGAAAAGTGCCTGGGTTGCCAGAATATTATCCAGACCTTCTGGTAGTTGTGCTCCTGCAGGTGTTACCAGACCATCTGCAGTTTCGGCAATGCGGTTATCCCAGAACATGGTGTGCCAGCCTTCGACCCCGCGGTTAAATAGCTCGATGGCATTGCGTGCGACTCGAGTGCGCTCTGGATCAGCCATACGCTTGGTACCAAGGCCCCGACCACCCACACCAATAGAGAGGGCTAGAGCATCGGCAGTTTCAAGTTCGGGGTGATGGCAGGTGGCACAGGAAACATCACGGTTGCCACTGAGTAAGGGGTCAAAAAACAAAAAACGACCCAGTTCGACTTTAGCCGTACTTTCATTTAGTAAGGGTATAAGCGAAGTTACGCCAGAACTGCTAAGCTTGTTCCTCAATTGGGTATCTAGATCAGTGCCATTGGCACTCACCTGAGTTAAAAAAAGTAGATTAAGAGAGAAGACCATAAAGATGAAAAAAGCTGTCCACCACAATTTGGGACTTGGTTTATGTAGCATCTTGTACCACCTTGAATTGTTGGGCGACCCTAAAAGCATTCTGCTCTTCAAGTCGCAGCGTCATATGAAGGATGGTGAGTTGATAATTGCCAGATAAAAGCACCTTTCTGGTAGCTTAAAGGGCAGACTAGACCATAGTCAGCATAGGCTTGAAAACCTTATCAAGCATCCTAACAAGTCTGACACTCGAGGTCAGAAATTACAGGACAATATAAGCGATGGAAGGTTTTCTAAAACGGCTTATATCAGGGGTGGCCAGATTAAAAAGGCAACTTTTCTCGAAGGAAGTTGCCTGAGGTATTTTCATTTGTCATTCCAGTTACGCTGGCATATATAAAACATTTAGGGTGAATGGGCGTCTGATTTGCTCTAGTCTGTTTAGACACTAGAGTTTAAATGCTAAGTTAATCGTTTAGAAAATCAATCACGCCTTTGGTCAAGAGTTCTACTGCTATAGGTAGTGAGGCTTCATCAATGGCAAATTTAGGATGGTGGTGTGGGTAAGTGTAGTCTTTTTCGGTATTGGCAGCGCCGACAAAGAAGTAGCAGCCTGGGGCTTCCTGTAGCCAGAGAGACATATCGTCACCGCCCATAATTTGCGGGGCATTGGGTTCAACAGCTTTTTCGCCTAAAACGCCAACTGCTACATTGGCCATGCGTTTGGTCATAGTCGCGTCATTGACAACCGCAGGCGAACCCTGAACAAACTCTACTTTGCCTTCGCAGCGCAGTGCTCTGGCGCTGGTCTCGACCATTTCAACAATACGCTTATGGAGGTAGTCTCTGGTTTCGCCTAAAAAGGTACGCAGAGTTCCTTTTATTTCGACTTCCTCCGGGATGATGTTATAAGCGCTGCCTGCTTGTATGGCGGTCATGCTGAGCACTGCCTGATCAACCGGGTTGGTTTCTCGAGACACCAGCGTTTGTAAACTCATAATGATCTGGGAAGCGGCAACAATCGGGTCAATGCTCATGTGAGGCATGGCGCCGTGACCGCCCTTTCCTCTAATAACAATGCGCAGGGCATCAGCGGCAGCCATAGCTGGCCCGGCTCTTAATGCAGCAGTACCTACGGGTAACATACTGCCCAGATGTAGGCCAATGCTGTTATCAACCTTGTAACCCCCAAGTGCACCTTCCTCGAGCATGGCTTTAGCGCCACCTACGACTTCTTCGGCAGGTTGAAAGACAAAAAGCACTTTACCCGTGAGACTATCTTTTTGCTGAGTTAAAATCTTGGCGCAAGAAAGCAGTATGGCGGTGTGTCCGTCATGACCGCAGGCATGCATTTTTCCAGCTGTCTGAGAGCGAAAGCTCAGGTCATCGCGCTCTTCATGTACTGGTAAGGCGTCCATATCGGCTCTTGCCAGTACCGTCTTGCCAGGTTTGCCTGAATCAAGCAGAGCTAGTACACCCGTTTTTCCTACGCCTGTGCGCAGATTTGTCAGGCCAAGTTCGCCAAGTTTTTGAGCGACGATGGCAGACGTACGCACCTCTTCAAAAGCCAGTTCTGGGTGAGCATGCAAGTCTCGGCGGATTGCAATGGTTTCTTCTTTCAGATTCTGGGCAGCCTGGTGAATAGTATCAGACATAGTTAGCGTTCCCTTCAAAGTTGTCTTGCCTTATGCTACCAATTGTGAAAGCCAGATAGGGCATTTAAGCTTGTCAGAAAAATACTGTCAGAGTGTAAGAGATAGTCTTACAAGTGCTGGGTTGAAGCGTGCAAAACTTGACAGAAGGATTATACCTCATGGCAAAAAAAGAGAAAAAAGCAGAGACAAAAAAGGCTAAGAAAGCAGAAGAAGCTGCACTTGGCGAGGAAACAACTGCAAGTAAAAAAGACTGGCTTTCAAAAAAAGTCTATAACAAAGAACTCGAGAAACTTCAGATTGAACTGGTAAAACTGCAAGCCTGGATTCAGCACGAAGGCCTAAAAGTAGTGGTTATCTTTGAAGGTCGTGACGCTGCCGGTAAAGGTGGCACCATAAAGCGCATTACTGAAAGTTTAAATCCGCGCTACTGCCGGGTAGTGGCGCTCGGCAAACCCACCGAGCGGGAGAGAACCCAGTGGTATTTTCAGCGCTATATCGAGCACCTGCCTGCTGCAGGCGAAATGGTGCTTCTAGACCGCAGCTGGTACAACCGGGCTGGAGTGGAGCGCGTTATGGGTTTTTGCAGCGATGAGGAATACCTCGAGTTTATGCAGTCCTGCCCGAAGTTTGAGCAGATGATTATTCGGAGCGGTATCATCCTGATTAAGTACTGGTTTTCCGTCAGTCCAGAGGAGCAAGAAAGACGTTTTCAGGACCGATTCAAGAAAATTACCAAGCACTGGAAACTTAGCCCCATGGATATAGAGAGTCGTGAGCGCTGGGTTGAATACTCCAAAGCCAAAGATGAAATGTTTGCCTATACCGACATCAAGCAAGCCCCCTGGTATGTCGTTAATGCCGACGATAAACGCCGTGCAAGGCTCAATTGCATCCACCATCTACTGTCTATGATTCCTTATGAAGATGTTATTCCAAAAGTGCGTGAATTACCGCCCAGACAATCTGCTGGTAGTTATGTCCGCCCACCGATTTATGAGCAGACCTTTGTGCCAGATGTTTTTAAAGACAACTAAAATCCAACTTAAGTCAGGTGGCAGATTGCTGCTAGACTTTTGCTATGAGCAAATCTGAAAGGCTGCTAGCAGCTTGTGGGGTCTCGAGCCTTCTTTTAGGTGGCCTAGGCTACCTGTTTTTTAGGCCCTCTCACAGTGTTTGGTTCGTACCTGATTGGCTTGTTTTAGGGCAGGCTCGAGGCCTGCCAGAGCTTTTCTATAATCTGCCTGCCCTTATTCATGTATTCGTTTTTTCTTTGCTAAGTCTTGCGTTTATAGGTTTGAGTAAGGTAAAGATTTGGGGGGTCTCGAGTCTCTGGTTTTTGGTTAATCTTGGTTTTGAGTTAGGCCAGACCTTAAATGATGAAGCATTAATGAATTTCCCAGATGTCTTAAGGCGATATTTTCTTTATGGAACGTTTGATCCAAATGACATAGTCTTTGCAGTGGTGGGTGCTGGTTTGGCTATAAGCCTAAGTTTGTTTTTGAGAGGAAAGTATGACTAAGCAGATAAGACTATTATTTTTGGCTTTAGTGATTGGTTTGGGTATATTTACTATTTTGGCAACTTCTAAGCTTCCACCGGCGAGTTTATTTCTAAAACCAAGTGACTACTACGGCAAATTTGACCTTTGTCCTGGAGAGAAGGTCACGTTAGCATGGTTTATCGATGCACCCTATCAAGGTAATCTTATTGCAGAGCCTTTAGAACATGTGGAACCCTCATTAAACCAATTATCGGTAGAAGAGCAGGGGGAATTAGAAGTTCAGATTTTAGGGGACGCGTTGATTCGCCTGAAGGTGATAGACGGAAAGAATGGTAGTGTGGTTGCTTTTCCTGAACTCAAATTTGCTGTGATGACTGAGGAAGTTTGTTCTACCTTTGACTTTAATCCAGTAGGTAGTTACAGCGGAAAGATGCAACAGCTAGAGCCTATAGAGTTGGTATTTGATTATTCTCTTATGCTTTACTGGCAAACAGATTTGGGCTTAAGTGCGAGGTTGTTTGAGATTGGTAAAAATGGGGCTTATAACAAAGAACTCGAGCTTTTATGTAGTGTTAAAAAAGAAACAACAAATCTCACCTGCCAAACATATGGCGCAGAAAGCTTGGTTTTAAAGGGAACGCTAACAGCAGAAGGTTACAAAGGAAGTTATCAAGGACAAAGTAAAAATGCCGATACAGCCTTACCTTTTTCAGGAGCATTTAACTTTGTTGAACATGTCTTACCCAGTGACTAACGCTCCTTTGTCACAATCTCGTAAGCATTTATGCCGTAGACTCTTGGCTGAAAGGAGTTTCTTTTGAAAGTTCTTGTAACGGGTGCTGCCGGATTTATTGGTAGCCATCTCAGTGAAATGCTTGCTGCACGTGGTGACACCGTTATTGGCGTGGATAACTTCAATAACTACTACGACCCAGCTAAGAAACTCAGAAATGCTAAATACCTAGAATCTCAACAGGATGTTGTTGTAATAAAAGCTGATATTCGTGACCGTGAGCGTATGATGGCACTCTTCGAAGAGCATCAGTTTGACGCTGTAGCGCACATTGCTGCAATGGCGGGTGTACGTAATTCGGTCGCTAATCCTGCTCTTTATATGGATGTCGATCTGGTAGGAACTCAGCACCTGATGGACGCTGCCAGAGAGTTTGGCGTTGGCAACTTTGTCTTTGCCAGTACCTCATCGATTTACGGAGATACTACTCAGATCCCTTTTGTAGAAACTGATAATGCCGTTGAGCCGCCCCAACCTTATGCAGCTGCCAAACGTGCCTCTGAGCTTTTGGGTTATACCTATAATAAACTCTTTAAGCTGAACTTTACGGCAGTGCGCTTCTTTACCGTTTATGGCCCGCGTGGCAGGCCAGATATGATGCCCTATCTTCTAGCAGAGAGCATTTATCATGGCAAAGAAATCCCACTCTATGAGGGTGATTTTAAACGGGATTGGACCTTTGTCGAAGATACGGTCAAAGGTGTGGTGTTGGCGTTAGACAAACCGCTGGGCTATGAAATTATTAATCTTGGAAAAGGTCACCCTGAGCCGCTGCTCGAGTTCATTGCCGAGATGGAAAACATCGCTGGTAAAAAGGCTACTTTTATCTCTAAGCCCAAGCTCGAGGCTGACATGTACGTCACCTATGCCAATATTGAAAAAGCACGCAGACTTCTTGGTTTTGATCCACAAGTAAGCATGAAAGAAGGGGTTCGCCGTTTCTGGGAATGGTATGTAGCTGAACAAGAGCAACTTATAATGACCTGATGCCTATTTCTGACTATTTGAAAAATTTGCGAGCGCATGTTGGCCATGCGCTCATTCTTATGCCTGCAACAGCCACGTTTATCTTTAATGATGAAGGGCATATTTTGTTGCAGCGGCGCAGTGATAGTGGTCTTTGGGGTATGCCTGGTGGCGTTATTGACCCCGGCGAAACAGCTGCCCAGGCTGGAGTTCGTGAGGCTTATGAAGAAACAGGCTTAAGAGTTAAACCTGAGCGCTGTATTGGCATCGTAAGGCACCGAAATACCTATCCAAATGGCGATGAGATAGAAGTTCATATCACCGTTTTTCGTTGTCTTGTACTTGGTGGTCAGTTAGAAAGTATCGATGGTGAGTCTTTAGAACTGCGCTATTTTCCTACTGATGAGTTGCCTGATTCAGAGATACTAAAACCCTATCCAGCGGTGCTCTTTGACCCCAATTATCAGGGTTGTTACTTTGAATGGCAAGATATCTGATTAGCTAAGTTGCCAGGCTGTGAGTAGCGAAATGCTAACAACCAGTGCGACTAAGCCCAGGCGAAAAAGGGTTTGTTGCATCAAGCTACGTCCTTTAAATAAAGGAATCAGAACGACTGGGCTAAGGGCCAGTACAAGAACCGTCGGTTTAGGCAGCGTTGTATAAATACTTAACCAGGGTAAAGTGTATAAGAGACAAATTAGCGGGCTTACTGAGGCTGTCAGGGGTTGTTTGGCTGTTATCCATGCCAGTACAGCCAGTGCGCCCAGGGTAGCGGTTAAAGTACCACTGAGTTGACCCATGATCAGGGAGTGTGCCAGGACAACACTGAGGCTCGAGCCTGCCCCAATCAGCATAAGTCCTGTAGGCAAAAGGGCATGACTTTTAGAGCTGTCAGGTTTAGCATTTTGGGCTCTGGTCAAAAGATAATCTAAGCCCCACCAGAAAAGTACAATAACTAGGCTTGTGCCAAGAAGGTTTAAAAAGGTTTGACTACCTGTCCAGCTACGACTGGGAAATGGGTGATTAATAAAAGGTTGAAAAATGCGCCATAAGAAAAGCTCGAGCAAAATAACTCTGACGACCCAGCGAATAATGATTTGTTTAAACCAGAACTTTTCTAAAATTCCTAGCGCCAAACTTACAATAGCTATATGAGGTAACCAGTTTTGCACCGTTTTAGGAGGGAAAGCATAGCCGCCTAGACCACTAATGGTAAAATATCCTGTTAAAAATCCCAAGAAGAGGGCTATCGCAGGGGCTTCATAGGGCAAAAAACGACGAATACCCAGATAAATCAGACCACTAACAACTGCCGATAACGCTATATTCAGAGTGATTTGAAAAATAAAAAAAGTCGGAATCATAGACTAAAGTGGGCAGGACAAACCTGCCCTGAATAAGTTTTAGTTATTGTGCCATGCCTAAAAGAGAAATCATAATTAGGACTTCATCTCCGGCAAGTTGCTCTAGATTGGTCATGCCATAATCACTGCGGTTAATGTTGAATTCGGTGTAAAAACCCACCATGGCATTGCCTTGCTGGTCTTGGCCCTCACCTGTTTTTTCAACCATAACCGTAACTTCATTGGTGACACCATGAATGGTCAGGTCGCCTGTGACCTCGAGGATATTGGGGTCATCGGTAGCAGCTACACTTTTACTAACAAAACTTAAAGTGGGGAACTGAGCCGCATCAAAAAAATCGGGGCTACGCAGATGACCGTCGCGTCTGGCTGCGTCAAAGTCATTGTCTGGATTTTCTATACCGGTACTGACACTTTCCGTTAAAGCCAAAAATTCAATGCTGCTGGCTTCCGGGTTTTCTACGTCGTAACTTAAACTTCCTGACAGTTCATCAAAACGTCCGAAAAGAAAAGAGGTATTGGCACGCTTAATGCGAAATAATGCATGAGTTTCAACAGGATTCAGATTAAAGCTCTCGGCAAAACCTGCGGACAAAAGAGCAAAAAGCGCGAGGCTAGCAATTAAACTAAAAATTTTTTTCATGATTTATCTCCTAAAGTGAATTGGGCTTGCAGATGTCTTTTTATGATTTGAAGAATGCGAAATCTAGTTGTTCTGTTCTTTTAGTTACCTCCCATTTAGAATATAAAGATAATTACAAGATAAATTATTGTACTTTGTAAAATAAAATACAATATAAAATTAGGTCTAAAAGCTGATTGCCAGTCAGAATCTTGCTATGATGTTTAGTTACTATGGCAGAACATAACTATTGCCCCGTACATGCCGCCATTGAACTTTTGCAGGAAAAGTGGAATTTGCACATCATTCGTGAACTCCTTAAGGGGTCTTCGGGCTTTAATGAGCTCGGTCGTGCCGTGGGTGGGGTTAATTCCAACACTTTGGCACAAAGGCTCGAGCATTTGGAGCAACTTGGTCTGGTAACCAAAACGATTATTTCTACTATGCCTCCTCGTACCAGCTATGAACTGACCTGTGCAGGTTTTGAACTGCAAGAAGTGATTGACGCCATCCAGCGCTGGGGGCTTAAACACCTGAAGCAAGAGGTTCAGGTTTAGCTAAAGTCTCTTTAAGTCCTTAAGGATTTAAGCTGAACCAGACTTCGCCAACTTTTGCCCATTTGCGTCCATTTGTGTCAGCAAAAAGGTGGTCATTCATCCAAATAACCTGAAGCGGTGTCATAGCGTCCTGCAATCGGGCTCTTAGAGCTTGAGCAAACACCCTCGAGTCCACGACCAGCAAAAGACATAAAAGCCAAAAGCGAAAAAGGACCTGTCCGAATTTGTCCCATAATTACCTCCACCTATAGCTATGCAGGAGGTTTTACTTTGGATGCAAGTTAGTTCCCGTAATTGTTTTCAGGGCTCGAGTTCTCATCCGAGGGCGTATCGTAGTTGTGCTCATAGTCAGAATTTTCACCAGCAGTATTGGTGCCGTAATTACTCTCTTGAGTGTAGGTATCATTGGCAGGCGTGTTATAGCTCGAATCAGAATCAGTTGGACTTTCTGGTTGAGGCTCTAGCGGCACTGCAACTCTTCCTAAAGGTTGGGTAGGTTGAGAACTTCCGCCCCTGGGTTCCAGGCTCGTTCCAATAAACTCATAACCTGTATAAGGGACTTCTAATAGTGTTCTACTCGAAAGACCTATCGAGGTTCGTTCGCCATTTACCATGCCCCAGGCCTGATAGACTTGCCCTTTCGTTGGCGGATTGCGCATGACAAAAAGTGCCCGTCCATCTGAGAGCGTGAGTACGCTGCCCAGACGGTCACCCTGATCGCTTACAAACTGTACCGAAGACACATCTGGCCTCGAGAGCCAACCGGCAACTTTACGCTGCTCAGCCTGGGTTTGCTTGTAATCTTGCTGTAGTTGAAAAGCCCATAAAAAGCCGCCAATTGCCAGAATCAGGCTGGCAGCTAGCGCCAGAGTGGGCCACGGCCCAATTCTTCTGACAGGTGCTGAGATGATCTTGGGTTCTGGCCCTGCCGTGATTCGTTTTTGAATCTCAGCCCAGTTGCTAATAGGTGCACTGGCCGTCGGTACACTTTCACAGAGGGCAACATAGCTACTTTGCAGCGCTTTCAGTTCTGTGCGGCAGGTACCGCACTGCCTTAGGTGCGCCTCGAGTTCCCTTGTCTTGGTCGGCTCGAGTTCACCCAGGGTGTAGTCAAGTAAGAGATCCGTCGGGTGGCTCATACATCACCTAAAAAATCACGTAGCTTTAACAGAGCGCGTCTTACTTTGCTTTTTACGGTTCCTAATGGCATGCCCGTTTGGTCAGCCAGTTCAGCGTGGCTATAGCCCTCATAAAAAGAGGCTTTAAGCAGGTGCTGATCTTCTGTTTCTAAGTGCTCGAGGGCTTTCGCAACAGTTATCCGGACATCATGATCGGTTTCATGACCGTCCCCAAAGCTGCTGGCAGGGTCGTGTAAATCAATATCAGCAAGTTTTTGTGGACGGCTCTGTTTAGCTCTTAAACGCATGCGACACTCATTGCGAGCAATAGTATAAATATACGCTCTGGCTGAACCAAACTCAGGCTTAAAGCGCTCAGCGTTCTGGTAGAGTTTTACGAAAGTGTCTTGCAGCACTTCTTGCGCGTCCTCACGGTTTCTTAGCATCTGCAAGGCCAGGGCGTAAACCTGATTTGAAAGCAATTCATAAAGCCTTGCGAGGGAAGCTTCATCTCCTGATTGTAAACCCAGGATGAGCTGTTCTTCGGTGTCCATGCCCCTCTATCTAACCATATGTAATAAAACTTTGCTTGGATGCAGTTTCTAAAGCTTAAATGAAGCAAAGTTATAAACTTCACAAGCAGATATTAGGGCCTCTAATGGCTTCAGACTGTAGCTAAAGCAAAAGTTTATAGAGAGGCCTAAGACCCCTAAAATGCTCTCGAGTACCAAAAAAGCACGTTAGAATGTGCCATGCCAATGATCGATTTACGTTCCGATACGGTGACCAAACCCACAGCTGTCATGCGCAAGGCTATGGCTGAAGCTGAAGTTGGTGATGATGTTTATGGTGAAGACCCTACCGTTAACCGTTTGCAGGCTTTAACGGCCGAAATGACAGGATTTGAAGCGGCACTCTTTATGCCTACAGGGAGTCAGAGTAATCAGGTCGCTCTGGCTACGCATGCCGCCAGGGGCTACGAAGTGATTGCACCCGAAGGGGCACATATCTATGAATATGAAATAGGTGCTCTCTGCGTGCTGAGTGGACTTATCCCCAGACTGGTAAAAGCGCCTTACGGCATTCCTGAAGTCAAAGATGTGCATGATGCGATTAAGCGCAGCATCCACCAAGCGCCAACAGGCATGATTGTGCTTGAAAACACGCACAACAAAGCTGGGGGGACCATTGTGCCTATGGCGCGTAGTCAGCAGATTGCTGATCTGGCTAAAAATGAGGGGCTGCCTTTTCACCTGGACGGTGCCAGAGGGTTTAATGCAGCAGTAGCCCTGGGGCTATCGCTGGAAGCGTTTTGCAAACCTTATGATTCGGTTTCCCTTTGCCTGAGTAAAGGCCTGGGTGCACCCGTAGGCACCATGCTGGTTGGCTCAAAAGACTTTATTGGTCGGGCTCACCGTTACCGCAAGATGTTTGGCGGTGGTATGCGGCAGGCAGGTATTTTGGCAGCAGCTGGCATTGTGGCACTCGAAACGATGATTGACCGGCTGGCTGAAGATCATGCAAGAGCCAAAGCCTTAGCTACAGGCTTAAGCAAGCTCGAGGGCATCAGTCTAGATCTGAATAGTGTGCAGACCAATATGGTCTATTTTTCTATCGCGGATGCACCTGCTCTGGCCGGTCGTATGAAAGAAGCCGGAGTTCTATGTAATGCACTTGGTCCCACTAGCATTCGGCTGGTGACCCATCATCATATTCGTGATGAAGACATTGAAACGGCACTTAAGGTGATTGAAGAGGCGCTCGAGCCTTCCCTTTCTGCATGAAACGCGTTTTCTTACTGGCGCACCCTGCCAAACACTCGGTTAGTGCGCCCATGCACAACGCTGCCTTTAAAGTCCTTGGGATTGAGGCCCATTATGAGACCCTGGATGTAGCTCCCGAAAGTTTAAGGGATGTCGTTGAAGGTCTGCGCGCCCCTGATGTTTTTGGTTCTAATGTAACGGTTCCTCATAAGCTTGCGGTTTTTCCACTTATGGATGAACTTAGCGAGGCAGCTAAAAGCGTTGGGGCCGTTAATACCATCATAAATAAAAAGGGAAAATTACTTGGACACAATACCGATGCCACAGGCTATGTCCGTGCATTAGAAGAAGACGGGAAGTTTTCCCTAAAAGATAAAAAGATTCTGCTACTCGGCGCTGGGGGAGCTGCCAGAGCAATTGTCTATGCAGTTTTAAAAGCGGGCTGTGAGAAGCTGGCGATTTATAACCGCAGTCAGGAAAAAGCTCAGGCACTGGTAGCGGAGTTTGCCCATCTGGGCAGGCTCGAGGCCCTTTCAGAGTTAACAGAGATGCTTATTACCTCTGACCTGGTTATCAACTCAACCTCAGTAGGTATGGAGCATAACGGTATTGACCCAGACGAATCACCGTTATCACAGGGACTGATGCCAGCCCATGCCTTTGTCAGTGATATTGTTTACCGCCCTGAAAAAACGCGCTTACTCAAAGATGCTGAGGCGGCAGGGCTTAAGTTTCAGAATGGTCTGCCGATGCTCATTTATCAGGGGGCGGAGTCATTTGAGTGCTGGACAGGCAAAAAACCCCCTATTGACCTGATGTTTGCGGCTGCCAGGGAGGCCTTAAGGTCGTAGTTGTGCTGGGTCAAATGTCAGCTGGCAATAACATATAATGAAAGGGTCGTTTTGCTAGGTGGGTTGCCAGGCTTATCTGACTTTCCTGAAAAGTCAGATAGGCTTAACCATAGGGAGGTTAGTAGTGCGGCGTTTCATCTTTTTCTTTTTAGTGGTCGGACTTCTTGGTGCATGCTCGAGTACTGCCACGGCACCATCCTTTGAGCTTTCCATGACAGCAGGAAGCTATTATCACGGGGTTTACCCAGGAAGTGACACGGGCGACGAAAGTGATATTAGTTTGGCTCATTTGCAAAGTTATGAGACCCTCGCAGGGCGTAAAGCTGCCTGGGTTTATTTTTCCAACGAGTGGTACAAATCAAGAGCTTTTCCCTGGGCTACGGCAAAGTGGATTAGAGAGACAGGTTCTTTACCATTTATCCGCCTAATGCTCCGCTCTTCGCCAGAAATTAGCGTGGAAGAGACGACCTTTAGCCTCGAGCGTATTGTTGCAGGTGAGCTAGATGACGACTTGCGTGCCTGGGGTAAAGCTGCAGCAAATTTTGGTACGCCTCTGATTGTTGAGTGGGGCGGCGAAATGAATGGTTACTGGTTTCACTGGAATGCCTACTGGCATGGTAAAGAAGCAGGTACCGAACTTTATAAGCAGGCTTATCGGCACATTGTAGAGACCATGCGCGGCGAGGGTGCCAGTAATATTACCTGGGTTTTTCACGTTAATGGTGACGATGATCCCTCGGCTGCCTGGAATCGCTTTGAAAACTATTATCCAGGCCATGATGTCATTAACTGGATTGGTATTTCGATGTATAGTGCGCAAACGCCCTATGACAGCTACTGGACAAATTTTAGAACAAGCATGGACGCCCTTATGCCTCGTCTTGATGCTATGAGTGACGGTAAACCCGTCTTTCTCATTGAACTGGGTGCGCCTGCCTATAATGCACTTGGTCGTTCGGTGGACTGGGTGGATGGCGCCCTGGGAGATATTCTGGCAAACCGCTGGGACACCCTGCGTGGGTTTTCCTGGTGGAACGAGGCCTGGGCAAATGACACTAATCCCGCCCATGATACAGATATGCGCCTGGAAACGGTGCCAGGCTTAGCAGAGGTGTTTCAGCGCCGATTAGCTACGCCTCGAGTACTCGAGCGGTTCACCTTCGAATAAGTAATACCTTCCTAACTAAGGGCTCAGGGCCTATGTTTGTGCCCTTAGTTTTGCATTTGGGTCAAAAGTTCAAATGTAACAAAGTTGTAATTTCGGCCTCCTATAGTGAGACTACTATGAGATCCCACCACTTTAGCTGCCTCATCTACAGAGAGGTAGATTTGCATGGCTGATACCGATACAAGTTTGGCAGTTGAACTGGCACTGCTCCGAAGTGAAGAGCGGTTCAAGGATTTTGCTGCCTTAGCTGCTGATATTTTCTGGGAAACGGACGAGTTTTTTACGATTACTTTTCTTTCAGAGCAGCAGGAAAAAATCACGGGTATCAGTACCGAAATCTGGTTTGCTCACAGTTATTTAGAGCACATAGGGCAGCTTGTGGCTGATCAGCAGATGAGAGACCTGCATGAGCAGGATTTACTCGAACATAAGGACTTTAGTATTGATTATCAGTTTACAAAACCCAGTGGTGAGCTTTGTGTTTTACAGGCAAAAGCCAAACCAGTCTTTAACCATTCGGGTAGGTTTAAGGGCTACCGGGGCATCGCCAAAGACTGCACCGAATCCTACTGGTTAGCCAAACAGCTCGAGCATCGCGCCATCTATGATGATTTGACAGGTCTCGTCAATCGCCGGGAGTTTGAGTTGCGCTTAGAACGTCTGGTTTCTGAAACGCACAGCAGTAAAAAAGAGCATGTATTTTGCTACCTTGATCTTGACCAGTTCAAAATTGTGAATGATACGGTGGGTCACTTAGCTGGTGATCAGCTGCTTAAGCAGGTTGCCGATTTGCTTAAGCGTGATGTGCGCAGTACAGACACTCTAGCCCGCCTGGGCGGCGATGAATTTGGCATTTTGCTTGAAAGTTGCCCGTTGGGCCGAGCTGCCATTATTGCTGAAAAATTGATTTCCGATTTAACCAAGTACAGTTTTACCTGGAATGAAAAAATCTTTAAGGTTGGTGTCAGTATTGGCCTCGTGGTCATTAACCAGGACACTGCCACCGCCACACAAGTGATGTCTCAGGCCGATATTGCTTGTTACGCCGCCAAAGATCTGGGCCGCAACCGTTTTCATATTTATCAACAAGAAGATCATGAATCGAGTCAGCGGCATTCTGATCTGTTGCAAGTAAGTCAGATTCAACAGGCATTAAATGAAAATCGCTTTTGCCTTTATTATCAGTTTATTACGCCCCTCGAGATTGAACTCGAGCCCTACTATGAAATTTTGGTAAGGCTCAAGGACCGAGACGGCAAACTGGTGCCACCGGGTGCTTTTATCCCCGCTGCCGAGCGCTATAATCTAATGCCAGAAATTGATCGCTGGGTTATGCGCCATGTGCTGGTAGAGTCGCAGCATATTTTTTCTCGACTACCTTTTGGTCAGATAGCCATGAATCTGTCGGGAACCTCACTCAACGACCCACAACTGGCCAGCTATGTAAAGAGTCTGCTTAAAGTCTCGAGCCTGCCCCCAGAAAGAATTTGTTTTGAAATCACCGAAACTGCGGTCGTCAGCAATTTGGGTGAAGCACTGGTTTTTATTTCGGAGATGCGCAAACTAGGGATTCGTTTTGCGCTTGATGATTTTGGTAGTGGACTCTCATCTTTTTCTTATTTGAAACGTTTTGAGGTTGATTTTTTAAAGATAGATGGCAGTCTGGTGCGTGATATGACCACCGACTATACCGATCAGGTCATGGTGCAGGCTATTAATCAAATTGGTCATGCTATGAATATTCATACCATTGCAGAGTTTGTAGAAACCGAAGATGATATCGCTCTGCTAAAAAGTTTTAAGGTTGATTATGCTCAAGGTTTTGCCATAAGTAGGCCATCTCCCATTGAAGATCTCGAGAAGACCCTCAATTCGCAAGCTTATGAAAAGTATCTGGCACTTGCCCAAAGTGCGGACTAACTCAAAGAGTTAAATACAGCCCGGTTCTTCACCAACTAGCTTTCGACCCTAACCTCTGTTGGGTCTTCGACTATTTGCCTTTTCAACAAAGCTTGCACCAGCATTACTTATTGGAAAGGCTATATGATAGAAGCTGAAAAGGGAGTGACCATGCTGCAAGGTATCTTGCCCATCCTATTTATTCCTTTTAAAGGGAGTGGCGAGATTGACGAGCCAGGATTAAAAAGGCTAATTCAGTTTGAACTCGAGACTGGGGTCCATGGCCTGGGTATCAATGGTTTTTCCAGTGAAGCTTATAAGCTAAGCCCTCAGGAACAGGCTCGAGTCATTGAGATTCTGGCTACCGAAGTGGCTGGACAGGTGCCGCTTATTTTTGGGGTAAGAGCGGAAAGTATGCGAGAGGCTGCGCAACAACTAAGGCGATTACGTCAGTTTAAGCCAGCTGTCTTTATGACCTTGCCCCCCGACGAACTTGATAAAACTGCCCTGAAAAACTACTATATTGATTTGAGCTGGGCAGTTGATATACCGCTTATGATCAGGCAGGAGTCGCCGCTTAGAGAGGGTGATTGTCGACTTTCTGTTGAAGATTTGGCAGCCATGACGTTTCGCGCTGATGGCATCCAGTATTTCAAATTTGAGGGTGAAGATGCCCCGCAGAAAATGGACGCTTTACACAAGCTAATTGGTGGTCTGGATGTTGCTTTTTTTGGTAGTAGTGGCGGGCTTAACTTTCTTGCCGAGGCCAAGATGGGCGCCAGTGGCTTACTGCCCGGAGCGGGCTTTAACGAGATTTTTATGAAGGTCTGGCATGCCTACGAGCACCTGAATATTCGTAAGGTAAGAGAGCTTTTGCTCGAGTATCACGAGCTTATTGCAGGGGTCTCGAGCCGCGGTTATGAGTTCTCACTGCATGCCCGTAAACAGCTGATGAAACGAGCTGGCTATATTGAGACCAGTCTGGTTCGGGGACCAACCATTCCCTTTACTGAGCAAGATGCCCAAAGTATTTTTGCCATGGCCGATAAATTTAACCTGAGAATTGCCCGCAAGTAACAACTGATACCAAAAGGCTTAAATGAGTTCCATCGTTGGAGTTGTCTAAGGGTAAGCATTTAATATCATAAAAGATATTAAAACCGCACTCTGGTATGAGATATCTCTCGTTCCCAGGTTGTTATAGCTAGAGTATTGATTACGGATAATGTTTAAGAAAACCCTATGGGCCCAATTTATAAAGCCCAGTGATTTATTGAGGCAGTGACCGAGAAATGTGCTGGATTGAACTCGAGCCTCTGACTTTAGACTAAGCCAGCTGGTTTATCTCTTATACTCTAGCTATGCAAAAAAATAGGGCGCAGCGCTGGCTTCTCGGACTTAGCGCCTCTCTCTTGTTGATATCACTGATTGCTCGTTTAGGCAATATTCACTGGTCAGCTGATTTACTGGCGCTGTTTCCAGATGTTTACTTTTATCTTGCTCTGCTCCTTTTGATTATAGGATTTGTGCAGAAAAACAAACTGGCTTTGCTTTTTTGTTTGATGTGTCTGATCCTAAATGGAAGTCTGTTGTATAGCTATTTGCCTTTTCAAAAGCTCGAGCCTACTGCTGAACCCGAACTTAGATTTTATATGCATAACCTTTACTACCTCAATTCAGATTTGGAAACTGCCCTGTCCGAAATAAATAAGTACGACCCTGACATTGTTTTTTTGATGGAGTATTCCGAAGCTATTCAAGCTCAGATTGAGTCAGCCTTTACTGCCTATCCCTATCGTCTTATTGAACCCAGTCGCTATACCATGGGCCTGGCTTTATTTAGCCGCATTCCTCTTGCCACTGAGAGGGTGAGGCGCTTTCCTGAAACGCGTATTCCTATTTTTGATATCAGCTTTCAACTTGGGGGTGAAACGTTTAGTTTTGTTGGAGCGCACCCCTGGCCACCTTTGCTTGGATGGGGGCAGTTACACCGTGATCAAATTGCCTCTATAGCCAGGGTTGCTTCGGAAGCGCCGCATCCGCTCCTGGTTGCTGGTGATTTTAATGCTTCACAGTGGTCCTATGCGTTACGACATCTTATGCAAGAAGCTCGAGTCCAGGATGCTGCAAAAGGCTTTGGGTTGCGCAAGTCATGGCGGTATAACCTTTTGTTCAAATTACCTCTTGACCACGTTATGGTTTCAGAGGGACTTACGGTATTAAAGGTTCAGCATGGTCAGCATGGTGGTTCAGACCATGCCCCTCTAATCATAGATATTTCTCTTAAAACTCCCTAGTTTTGGGTCTTTTGCGTGATTTTTATGCATAGTCTTGACGAATAGCGTATTTACTGCTATACTCTTATTTATCAGCGCTTAAGAAAGCGCGATTTTTTTTGCCCCTACCCAGATCAAGCTAAGTCCAGATGTAAAGCTCACTTGCATTAGTTCCCCGCGTTAGCTTAGGTGGATTCATACCAAGAGCGCGGTATCCTCCTTTTACCGCGGACCAGATAAGGCCCTGTAGACTGGCTTTTTCTCCGTGTAGATTTCTGGCTGCCTGAAGCTCCTCAGCTAAGACGAGATTGGGGCTCGAGCCACTCGAGTCCGTACCCAGTGCGACCGTAATCCCATGTTTGGCATAAAGTTCCCAGGGAAAACGACCACACTCGAGGGCTGTATTTGAACGTGGACAGTGCACCACCACACAGCCAGACGTTTGTACGGCTTTAACATCATTTTCGTCAACATTCACCATGTGAATTAGGGTGGGTTGAGCTTCTAGAACGTTCAGCTCTTTAAGATACTGAACCGGGCTGACCCCCGGTGCTTGCCAGTAGGGCATAAAGGGTTTGTACAATTCCCATAGGGGACCGCTGGCATCTTTATAAAGGGCCAGCTCGTGTGCACTTTCAGCCACATGAATTTGCAGGGGTAACTGGTTTTGTTTTGCCAGAGTTACCAGTTTTTTGAGTAGCGGTTCACTCACTGTATGCGGTGTATGCGGGCTTAGTCCTACGCGCATACCGCCTGGGCGCTCTAGTTCTTTAAAGCGTTTGAGTAAGCGCACTGTCTCATTAAATTCTTGGTCGGCGTCAGCCGGGTCCGGTGCAAAAACTTCCCAGTAAGCCACCCCTTTTAACTCTGAGCGCAAGAGGTAAACCATGACATCTTCTTCCGTTACAATGTCACCAATCGTGTCAATACCTTGCTTTTGTAGCTGAATAATGCCGTCTTTGGCTGCTTCAAGATTTCTTTTGCCTGAGCGGTCATGCCCAATCACTTTCCGAATAAAATCTTCGTAGCTCCCAGGTGAAAAAGGCATACTGCTTAGATCAAGATGCATATGCGCATTTACGGGTGCGGGGGACAGGGCCAGGCCAGCGTTTTCAAGCCTAGCATCGGGAAACTGAGACTTAAGCTGCTCGAGTTCATCAACCGCTATAATCTGCGTCTCTGCCTGAACTGTCTGTAAAGCAACGCCAGCCCCCAATCTTGGTATTCCTAAACCATTGTAGACGACATCAGCCGTGAGTAGTTTTCGGTCAATCATTTAAAAAACTGGGCCTACTTTAAAGCGGAAGATACCTGCTGGATTATTGGCACTAAAGCCGTACTCGAGCCTTATGGCAGGCAGATTGATGCCTGAAAAACCAAGGTTCAGCTGTACGCCCAGACCTGCACCTGCCAGCAGGGGGGTAGCGTAGCTATCAAAGCCAGGAACATTAGAGGCCCAGCCTACGTCAGTAAAGCCATAAGCAATGATGGTTTGTGTCGCAAAAGAGTCAAAGTTAAAGTCATAGCGGTACTCGAATGTACCAATCGCATAGGTTTGCGAGCGGTCAACATCACTACGGTTATAGCCGCGAATAGCGGTATCGTTATCATAGCTATCCCCGACAATGTAATACCTCGAGCTTGGATAGTCTGCGCCAAACTGGTGTCCTGCGGTGACCTTAAACGCCATTACATGGTTAGGGTCTTGCAGTTCTGGAAACAGCGTTGAAGTTTGCAGATACGTCCTTACGCCAAACTGTATGGGTGTATAAATATAGCTGGTTTGCTCACCTGTGGCAGGGCTACGGTAATCAGAACCAAAGCCTACGCCCAGGTCAACATTGGCGCTGATACCCGAGTGAGGGAAATTGGCATTGTCACGGTTGTCATAGGTAAGGCTAGAACCCACAAAAGCATTAAGACCACTTTGAGGTAAAAAGTCGATTGCCTGACCCTGAGGTAGAGCGCAGTCAGTCCCATTGACCACATTGCCATTACTGTCTATCAGTTCACCGGCATCGTTGAGTGTGCAGCTGGAACCCGGCTCGAGCTTGTACTCAGAGTAACCCCCGCGAGCCGAAAAGTTGAGCAGGGTAAAGGGTAAGATCTGGCGACCCACTGAAAGGCTAGCCCCTGTGTCGCGTTTGGTGTAGTCACCCACCAGTACTTTTTGTGCGGAGTCGCAGCTATCGTCCGCACGTTTGGTTGGGTCAAGGCAGACAGACACGGCATTGCCTGAACTAAGAACTTGATCGGTTTCAACATTGCTGAAAAGAGATGCGGCGATGCGGGTAGGTACATCTTTAAAGTCAAGCTGGTCAATATAAAGCCAGGGAATGCTGTAGCTAACGCTGGCGCCTAAGAGGAAGCCTATATCTGAGGTTTCCGCTGTCAGGTTTGCCCCAATGCTGTGGAGCTGCCCTAAAAAGTTACTATCTGAGAACTCGAGGTTAGCGTTAAATTTACTCGAGGTGGCACTGGTTTCATAAACAAGGCCTGGTTGGAACCTGGCGGTAGGAAGTTCACGTACGGAAAGCTGGATAATGACTTCTTCGGGCGCTTCAGGATTTTGCGCAGAAACCGGGTTTGCTGCCTGGATTTCTATAGCACCCTGACGAATAACGTTTTGCAAACCCAGTCTCAAGGTATTGTCATTGAGTACAGAGCCAGGTTTGGGTAAGTAGCGCAAAATGGTCGATTCATCGGATTTGGGGTCGGGTTTATCAAATAAAATTTCATAGCCGGCAATTTTTAACTCGGTAACCCGCTGGATATAGGTGCCGTCCAGATAGTTAAAACTGGGCACCGTTGCAATACGGTAACCCTTACTGAGATAAAGCTCAACGATGCGGTTAAAGTCTTCCTGAGCCAGAATTGAGGTAAAATTATCACCGATACCAAGCTCGAGGGAAGTTTCAATTTCTTCAGTACTTACAACCGTATTTCCCTCAATTTGCAAACTTGTTATTTCCCCCGCCTCTCCTGGTGGGCCAGCCCTGAAACTGACTCTGACATCACCGGTACTTAGCGGAATGGTATCAATACCAATATCGCTATCCCTACCTTTGGAAAGTCGTTTAATATCAGCCAGCAAAACATCATAGTTAAACAGGTCGCCGACTTTTAAGGAAAATTCGCTGGGAGAAACACCAATGGCGGTGGTGTCAAGGGCGCTGATTCTTAGCTCTTTAAAGACAACATTAAGTTGGCCGTCAAGCAGCGAAGTGCGTGCCGTGTCGACGCCGCTACCCCTATAGCCTAGCTCGCGGTATTTGGTGGCAATTTCGTTAAGCGTATCGGTATAAGCTGCAATGTCAAAGCGTTTCTGATCTTTTAAAAAGAGAAAAGCATCATCAATGACTTTCTGATCTAAGACCGTATTCCCTTCATAGCTAATGTCAGTAATGGGCGCGCTTTCATCCACGGTATAAACCAGATCAACACTGTTCTCAGCCTGCTCTGAGCTAGCAGGTACATCAATGACGTCAAGGGCAACTTTTACTTCAAAAGGAAAGCCAGATTGAGCGTAAATCTGCTGAATACCCGTAATGGCTTCTTCGGCTCGAGTATTGTTAAGGGGCTGTCCTGCCTCGATAAGCTGACTTGCCAGGGCTTGCTGCCACTGTGTACTGCTGGCAATGCTCGAGCCCTCCACCGTTACACTATTTATTCTGGGATTTTCCTCTACCTCTATCACCAGAACAGGACCTTGAGGCTGGTCTTCAAGCCGAACGGTCACTTCGGAAAAAATACCAAGCGTTAACACCAGATTTCGTTCTGACTCCAGATTAATCTGACTGACATCGGTATTGGGCCTCGAGCGAATGATTGCTTTAATCAGATTGGCCTCTGTAGTTCCCACGACTCTGACTTCTTTAAGCTTTCCCGAGATTTGCGGAGTCTGGGCCAATGTATAAGCGATGCCAAAAGGCATAAGCATTAGTATGAGAAATATGAAGCGTTTGAGCGGCATGCAGCAGTTTAACTAAGCCAAGTATGAGAAGATGTTTGCCAGAGAGCATGTTTTATGAAGAAAACTTCAGCTTGAGTTCATGCAAGGATAGGGCGCATGAGCATTGTCTTCGTGTCTAGCCTCTTATATGCTGAATCTATGTTTGATGCTGTGATGGAACGTATCCAGAATGCCTGTGACCGAGCAGGAAGAAAGCGCTCGGAGGTCAAACTGGTAGCTGTTAGCAAAAATCACTCTGTGGCGGAAATTGAAGAACAAATCTTAAGCCGGGGGCACCGCATTCTGGGCGAAAATCGTATTCAGGAATGGCAAGCCAAAGCCCTAGAGTTGGCAGATGTCGAGTGGCACTTTATTGGTAACTTGCAGCGAAATAAAGTTAAGTACTGCCTGCCTTTTGAGCTTATTCACTCAGTGAATTCCCTTAGACTTATTGATGAGTTACAGCGCATTGGCGAGAGTAAAGATCATGTTTTTAAGATCTTACTCGAGCTAAATGTGGCTGGTGAAGTGTCTAAGCAAGGCGCAGCTTTAGCTGACCTCGAGCAGCTGGTTGATCATGCCAGAAAGCAGCCCAATGTCGCTCTAAAAGGGCTTATGACTATGGCACCCTTTAGTGACGACCCGGAAGCGGCGCGCCCTTACTTTGAAAAACTTCACACCATTCGTGATAGACTTATGCTAGACGAGCTTTCGATGGGGATGAGTGGAGACTTTGAGGTTGCCATCGAGGAGGGTGCCACTATCATTCGCGTAGGCTCAGCGCTCTTTAAAGCTTAAAAAGAGGATTGAGGATTACATGATGAAACATACGCCGCTTGATATCCAACATATGGAATTCACAACGGCTTTTAATGGCTATAATCGGCGTCAGGTACGTGATTTCTTAACAGCACTTTCCGACCAAACCGAAGAGCTTATGCGCGAAGTGCAAAAACTGAAAGATGAACTTGGGCGTAAGGAAAAGCGGATTCAAGATTTGCAGGCGGCTGAACTCGAGCTTAAGCGGGCAGTTATTGCTGCCGAGCGTATCGGTAGTGAGATGAAGCAAAATGCCAAAAGAGAATCAGAAATTATTTTGCGGGAAGCAGCCAACGAAAAAGAAGGCATCATTAAAGATGCTGAGTCACGTTTGCGTGAGGCAAGGTATGAAATTGCCAGACTCGAGCGTGAACAGCAACTCTTTAGAGAGCAGTTCAGGGGTATGCTTCATGCGTTTGAGCGCACCCTTGATAAAGTTCCGGTGATGACTGACGGCGTTGATAAAGAAAAATCGCAGAAAAAACTGGATAATTCAAATTCGGCAACGGGCTCGAGCGTTTAACGCTTTAAAACTTACTTAACGTCTAAAAGACTGATTGGGCATTATGCTCAGTCAGTCTTTAACTTTAGGATTGGCTGAGTTCAGCTGTTTGATTCTCGAGTTTGGCTTTTAGACTTTCGCCAAATTTAAAGTCAAAATGTTCGATTTCTTCCCGAAAGGCCTTTGCTACGATGTCAATATTTTCTTCGGTATATTCTGGTACATATAAAGGTGTGCCTATACGCACCCGTTCAGGCAGAGTGTAGTCACTAATGCCCAGTTTCTGGCAGACATAGCTAAAATCCTCATGTAAATTTTCAAATCGGCCGATAAAGTCCAGGGGAATAGTGCCATCCCAGTCACGAATAAACTCGAGTTGCGGCTGTACGGTATAAAGCCGATTTTTGATAAACCAGTCCAGGCTGGCGTCAGCAGGTACCTGGTAATCCCTCAGATGATTGGCGTCATTCAAGACATTGCGATACCAGGAGTGTACCCTTGCCCAGGGGTTACGAACAAAAGTGAATTTAAAATAATTCTGATACTGTTCTCTCGTTAAAAAAGGGCGACCCTCGAGTTTTGCTCTAAAGCGTATATAGTGGTCCCTTGCGATTTCTTTTCTATAAATAGCGAGTGCTCCTGGACCAAGGGGCATCACCTGCTTGAGGGTGCGGTGATCCTGTACATTTTTTCCCTCACTGGCATAAATGCCTAACTTGGTACCAATGCTGGTTCCGGCCGATTTAGGAATATGAATAAAGACACACTTGTAGTGATGAGAAATCATGATTGGCACCTATCTATTGCAAAAGCCTAAGATTACAAAAGCTTTTGTTCACATCATAGTATCTAAGCTCAGCCAAAAAATGTAAGGATATTTTTGACTTAAGCGTTGGCAAAAGTACGCTACAAAGTCAATCTGACTTATACTGAAAAGCATGAAGGTCAAGATTTGTGGTGTTACCAGGCTCGAGGATGCCCTTTTTGCTGAGCAAGCTGGCGTGGACGCGCTTGGTTTTATCTTTGTTCCGCACTCAAAACGGCGCGTTTCTGCTGAGCAGGTTGCCGAGATCTGTGACGCCCTTGGCCCCTTTATAAGTCGCGTCGGAGTATTTCAAAATGCAACGCTCGAGCACATTCGCGAAGTGGCCGAAGAAGCCAAGCTTGATACCATTCAGCTTCATGGAGATGAAGATGAGGTTTTTGCCAAGGCGCTTGGTCGCTCGTTTAAAATTATTAAGGCGATTTCTTTTTCGGCAAAGCTCGAGCTTAAAGCGCTAAAAGCTTTTCCCGCTGATGCCATTTTGCTTGATGGGATAAAGCCGGGCAGTGGAGAAACATTTGACTGGTCAGAGGCTGCTTTTTTGCAGGCGTTACCGCACCTTATTTTGGCAGGCGGCTTAAATCCTGCTAATGTCGAAGCTGGTATAGCAAGTCTAAAGCCCTATGCGGTAGATGCCGCCTCAGGAGTGGAAATATCTCCGGGGATTAAAGACCCAGATAAAGTTCTCGATTTTATACATAAAGCAAAGGCCTCAGAGATTTAACAACTAGAGCCAGGCACTCCCTTAATTTGCTCCCAGGTTAAGTAATACCGGATGCTAGCTGAATATTTTACTGATTTTTCTTGTGTCAATGCGTTAGAATTTGGTTATGACCCTCGAGCTTGCTAGAAACGCCCTTGCCAATATTCATATCTGGACCCATGGTGAAGGTAAAGGAACCTACAGTGCCAGAATTTTGCATGACTGCTTGCTTAGTTTGGCAGGTACTGGTCAGGTCAGTTTGTCCAGCCTGTCAGTTCTTGATGCGCAGCGCCGTGCCTGGTTAGCCGAAGTGGTGTTTGGACTCGAGTATTTTAAAAGGCATGAACTCTTAAGTGCTGCAGGCATTATCGAAGAACCGATCATCACCGTAAGGTCTCAAGAAACCCAGGGAGAGCACTTTTCTAAGCTTTAGACGCTTCTAAAGAGTAGTTGAGCTGTGTTCCTAAAGGGCTAAAGCCCAATTTTTCATAGAGTCTTTGCGCCCCCTCCGCTGCTGATAGCCAGAGTAAGTCATAGCCTTCTTTAAAATAATCCTCAATGAGGTGATGGCAAAGCTCATAAGCGTAGCCGCGTTTTTGCTGCTCAGGGTGAGTCCAGACTCCAGCCAGTTCCCCAATCCCTCCCCCAATTTGAATGCTTGCACCAGAGGCAAAACCGTCGGTTTCGAGCACAGCAAACATAACGGTGTTTTGCTCCAGGCCTTTTAGCACATTCGGAAGCCAGATCAGTGCGCTATCATCGCCTGTGCCGCCGTAAGCCAGGCTTTGTCGTCTTAGCGCTGTTTCAATCTGATGTTTGTCTTTTTCAAATAATCTTAAGTAGGTTCCCTTTGGCTTTGTCTTGTTACTTTGAAATGTTTCCGCCTCGAGTACCATTACGGGAGCACGCATGTCTTGCTGAAAGCCTTCAGCCTCCAAGGCTATTTTTAAATCAGGATGCAGTTCGTCAAAGTACTCGAGCCGCGGTTGCAGGTTTTGCGCTGTAAAGTATTTGACCATTTCTTTTACCGCATCTGACCAGTTATCAGAGTTTGCAGGAATAGCCAGGTTCATAAAGAACTCTTTTGACTCCGGGTGGAGGTAAAGATCGAAGCCTTCTATCTGGTGGTGTGTGCGTGTTTGCGCGGCAACCTCACGGAGAGACTGCTCGAGTTTGCTTAACAATGCTTTGTTCAAGTTACCTTGAAACCTCAGAGCTCTGACTATTAAGAATGGTGCGGATTTCCTCGAGTCGGTAAAGAGGCATGTCACCTGGAGTGCTGTATTTATGAGCTGCCGCTGCCGCTGCAAATCGTAAATGTTCTGCCAGCTCTCCGGGCTTGGTCAAATAGCTGTATAAAAAACCAGCGGCATAGGCATCGCCGCCGCCAATTCGGCCAACGGCTTCAGCCTGAAAAATGCCCTGTCGAAATGCTTGACCCTCCGCGTTTATGCCTAAAGAACCCTCACTACTCATCGTCATCGTGATGATTGCCTGTGGATAAGCCTTGTGCAAAGCCTCCAAGATATTTTCAGGTTCGCCCGATAGACCAAAAAGCGCTTTAGCATCCCGCATAGCTATAAAAATGACATCGGCTTCGCTCATGAAAGGATGACACTGCGCTTTGGCTTCGGTGGGGCTGGCAAGTTTTGCGCGGTAATTAACATCAAAGCTAAGTTTTACCCCTCCTTCTTTTGCTAATCGGAAAGCTTTTTGGGCAGTTTCTCTTGCACTATCACTAATCGCTAAGGTAATGCCACTGGTATGAAACAGTCTTGTTTGAGAAAAAATCTCTTCGGGTAAGTCAGCGGCTTGCATTCTACTCATGGCGCTGTCTTTACGGTCATAAACTACGCTGCTCTGTCTGGGAGGACGACCTTCTTCTAGATAATAAATGCCAAGGCGGTCGCTGTCAGACCAGCAAACGTCTTGGGTATCAATGCCATGACCTCTTAAAACCGAAGTGATTTTATGGCCTAACGCATTATTAGCAAGACGAGATAACCAGGCCACCTTTAAACCTAAACGGCTAAGGCCTACAGATACGTTTGACTCACTGCCGCCTACCTCAATGACCAGCGTATCGCTACGCTCGAGCCTCTCCAAATTAGGTGGGGTGAGTCGCAGCATGGTTTCACCTAAAGTCACGACATCATACATAACTACTTAACTTCCTTTATCCAGCCTAAAACCTGCTTGCAGCGCTCAGTAATGGCAGCAAAGTTTTTTGCCTCGATATCTTCTTTCTTAATTAACTTAGACCCGAGACCAACGGCGCAAGCACCTGCTTTGAACCAGCCATGAATGCTTTCCTGACTGGCATCAACGCCGCCTGTTGGCATCAGTAAAGAACGAGGGCAGGGGCCCAAAATGGCTTTTATACCCTCAGGACGGATGACATCCCCAGGAAAAACCTTAATAATTTCTGCACCTAGCTCCTCTGCCGCGTTTATTTCGCTCACGGTAGCGCAGCCCGGTACACTTGCGACTCGCCTACGGTTACAAAGCTTTATCATTTCTGGATTAAAGGATGGGCTAAATAAGAAATCTGCACCTTGCGCAATAAATAGCGCTGCTGTTGCTGCCTCGGTTATAGTACCAATACCTAAGATAAGCTCAGGTTGAGTTTTAGCATAGTGCTTTTTGAGCTGACTAAAAACCTCGAGCGCTTTTTCGCCACGATTGGTGAACTCAATAATTGTGGCGCCACCAGCAATGCAGGCGTCAATGATACTTGTGGCAAGCTCAAAATCACCATGATAAAAAATGGGCACCAAGCCCGTCTCTAGAATGCGCTCAAAAACCTCGAGCCTGCTATGTTGTGCCATCATGTCACCGTCACTTCTTTAGAACGTTAGCGCATTTTAACCAGAATCATTTTCTTTTAGGCGTAAAACAAGCATAGATTTTGTCAAATTTGAGCTATTTGCCCTTAATTCCTGTTAAAGTTAAGCGTATGAGACTAAAGGGAATCCTTATCACAATCATTGTTATTATCAGTGTCGTTTTTGCGGTCACCAATTGGCAAGCGCTTGCTGCTAATTTACCCATCAATTTTTTCTTCTTTACCATACAATTGCCGCTAGGTTTAATTCTGTTAGGGGCAGCCGTCATTCTATCGGCCATTTTCTTCTTTATTTCACTGATTGATAGAGCCGGACAGCTTAACCGTATTACCCACCTCGAGCGTCAGATTGAAACTCTACAGAAAAAGCTCGAGAAAAAACGTATTGACGAATTAGAAGGAATCGAGAAGAGCTTATCAGAGAAGATGACGACCTTAACTACCAATGTTCAAGGCTATGCCAGCAAGGTCGAGTCCCTGACCAGTCAAGGCTTAGCAGCGCTCGAGTCAAAGACAGAAGCGAAATTTACGCATCTTGAAGAGCGCGTTTTGCTGGTGCGCAACGAACTTGCCGCCGATATTGCTGAAACTGAAGATACCTTAAAAAAGCAATTTAGCCAAAAATCATAGGGATTACGGTTCTTGGGGCTTAAATCTGCTAGTTTGACACTATGGATTCTGCTAGCGAAATTCTTACCGACAAAGAGGCCAAGCAGGCTGAGATACTCGAGGCCCTAAAAGTTGTGCGTGACCCTGAAATTCCTGTCAATGTTGTTGATTTAGGTCTGATTTATAAGGTAGACATAAATGACGAAGGTGAGGTCGCCATCGACATGACGCTTACCAGTATGGGTTGCCCGGTGCAAGATATGATTCAGGCAGATGCTGAACTCGCCTGTATGAAAGTTGACGGTGTGAAAAAAGTCACAGTTGAGTTTGTCTGGTCACCGCCCTGGAGCCCTGAAAAAATGTCTGATGATGGCAAAAAGCAAATGCGAATGTTTGGCTTTAATATCTGAGACCTCACTTATAAACCTCTTAGTAGTAAAGAGAGGTTTTCTCAAAAATTACTCCCGATGATAGGGGTGACCAGCTCGGATGGTTTCTGCGCGGTAAACTTGCTCGAGTAAAACCAGCTTGGCCAAATCATGAGGTAGGGTAAGGTTTGATAGGCTCCAAAGCTCATTTGCCCGGGCTTTTAGTGCCTCACTATGCCCTTCTGCCCCGCCGATTAAAAAGCTGATCAGGCTGATGCTTTGCAACTCTAAATCACTGATTTTCTCCGCTACAGCGGTAGATTTCGGGCTTTTTCCATGTTCATCCAGGGCAATAAGATACCCTGAGGCGGCTTTGATTAAGGCTGCACTTTCCATTTCTTTACTCTGACTGGTTTGTTTCGCGGGTTTCAGTTCTTTTAAGGTCACAGGACCATAGGCTTGAAGACGTTTTATATAAAACTGGCAGCCATCCTGATAAAAGCCCTTTTTTGCCTGACCAATAGAAACAATTTCATAACGCATGAGGCCTCGAGTTTAACAAATGTGAAACTGGCTTAAGTCACCATCTTAAGATTTTAAGGGTGCTTACAATTGAACCAGAAACAGTGAACTTTTTTACGGACTTATTATGAGAAAAGGATGTAATTACCATTGACAAACTGAGGAGCTTGTGTGATACTTTGGCTGGATTTGTCTGCCTCGACAGTCGTAATTGGAAGGAGGTGACCCCACTTGAAGCGGTTGTATGTAGGGACAAGTCACAGTGAGAAAAGGTTAGAGCCGACCAAAGGGTGCTCGAGGAAACACGGAAACTCTAGACAAACCCCAAGAACGCAACAACCCATACTTGCTGCTTAGTAAGAAACTTTTAAATTCAAGGGGTAATACTATATGAAAAAACTGCTTATTGCAATTCTTGCTGTCTTTGCTACAGCTGGTTTTGCCCAAGAAGCTTTCCCAGATATTCCCGCAGGTCACTGGGCTGGCGATGCTGTTAAACGCATCTCTGACCTAGGTATCGTTATTGGTTTCCCAGATGGAACCTACCGCGGTAATGAAAGCTTCACTCGTTACCAAATGGCGCTTGTCATAAGCCGTCTACTTGATGTTATTCAATCAAATATGGACGCTATGAAAGCAATGACCGATGCAGATATTGCATCACTTCGTAATGCACTTCAAGAACTTGCTTCTGATGTAGCTGCTCAAGGTGTACGCCTTAATGCTGCTGAAGGTGCAATTGCTTCTTTAGGCGACGATGTTTCTTCTAACACCGCTCGTATCGAAGCTCTTGAAAATGCCTGGGCCAATATGGAACCAGCAGGCATTGATCCAGCTGTTTTAGCTGATCTGCAAAACCAAATCGACTCAGCTCGTGTAGCTGCTGACACTGCTGCTGCTCAAGCCGCCGCTGCTGCTGCTGCTGCCGGTGCTGCTGCTGACGCTGCCGGTGCTGCTAGTGCCCAAGCTCGTCAAAATGCTGCCTCAATTGATGCTATTAATGATCTTCTTGCCCTTTTAAATGGTGACATTGATGGTCTTAAAGCTGACGTTGCTGCTTTAAATGATGCCATGATGAATATGCCTACTGGCATCGATGACGCTACCTTAGCGCAAATTGATCGCAACACCAGCGATATTGCTAATATCCGCGAATTCGTTATTCTTCTTCGTCGTGACCAAGTTGCTTTGCGTGACCGTGTAGCTGCTCTTGAAGCTTCTGATGCTGACCAAGCTGCTGCTATTGCTGACCTGCAAGCTCGTCTGACCAAAGTTGAAGAAGACCTGTTCTTAGTTTCAGGTAGTATTGAACTCGAGTACCTCGCTGCTCGTGTAAGTGGTACGCCATTCGACTCTGATCGCGTTTGGGGTATTAACAACGACCGTAGCATTTCAGGTTCAAACTTCAGCTCAGGTACTACCGACTTAAACGGTGATGATGACGAAGTTGACGTAGGTGAAGTTGCACAAGATCTTCAAGACATTGAACCTGCTGAAGGTGCAACCAGTGCTACCTTAACCTTAAATGTTGGCTTTGGTACTGACCGTAATGGTGCTGGTAGCCCACGTGCTCTTAACAGCTTTGATTCTGTTATCAGCCTTGCTTTAACTGAAGTTGGTACACCTCTCGTTGATGCAGGTGGCGATGCTATTGATCTGCCATTTGTTTTCTCTGTTGATGACTGGTCAACTACCTTTGATCCTATCGGTGCTGCACCACTGACCTTCCAGTTTGGTACTGACGTTACTGCTCAGTTCACTCCTTACATCTTGGATACTGAAACTGATGGCTTTAAAGCAACTTTAGGTACACCTGACTTCTTGGCATTCCTTGATCCAACCTTAACCATCGTTTATGGTGAATTAGGTGCTGACACTGCCGCTGCTGCTGATGACATTTACTTCCGCGGTGTGCGTGGTGAGTTAACCCCACTTTCTGGCGACAACTTTAGCGCTACGGGTGGTGTTTCATACGTTGAAAGTACACGCAATGCTGGTGATCATGAAGATATTCTTGCAAACAATGGTACCTATACCGCCTTTGGTCTTGATGGTCAAATTGGTATCAGCATCATAGATTTGGCTTTTGAATTTGCCAGTGAAAGTGACTCTGTTGATGCCGCCGTTGCCGATAGCCTTTTCTATATCACTGCTGATGTAGATGTAGCTAGCCTTGGCTTGCCCATCATTAAGAGCCTTAGTGCAAACTTCCGTAATATGCCTACCACTTGGGACATGACTGATATTAGTTATGCTGAAGGTGATTTTGCTATGGATCAATCAGGCTTTGGCGTAAATGCCGAATTTGGTCTGTTCATCTTAGATCCTTTAAGCTTCTACTTTGACAGCTTCTCTATCCCATCAACTGGTAACAATATCTCAGCTTTAGGTGTTGATGCTAAAGTTAACCTCTTTGCTGCTTTTGCAATTGATGCTTTCTACCATATGGTGAGCGTTGATGGTGCTAATGTTGACTCACTCTCTTCAGCCTCGGATGCTCCTGTAGCTGGTCCTGACCTTGAGCGTGATGATGACTACGATACTGGCTTTGGTGTAAGTCTTGTTCATGATGGTGCTTCTGCAAACGCACTTATTCCTGGACTTAACCTAAGTGCTGGTTATGCACAAACAGGTGCTGATTTCGATACCACAGAGATTACTGTTGATGTTGATACCAACTTTAGCTTTGGTTTCATCTCTCTTGATCCTTATGCTGGTTTTGAATCAATTACTGATGCAGATGCTGGTACTGATGACACCTCCACCATTAAAGCTGGTACAGGTATCTCTACCACACCACTCGACATCTTCTTCAACCCAAGCTTAGAGGCTGCTGTTAACTTCAGATCAACCAGTCACTCAGATGCTGATGTCTTTACTTCAACTGAACTTCAGTTTGCTGTTGGTTTGACTCTGAATGAATTCCTGTTTAACAACAGTACTTTAACTGTTAAATACGGTTCATGGTCAGGTACCAACATTAATAATGTTGATGTTGCTGCTACTGAAACTGATGGCGCATCCAACATTTCTGATGGTGACTTGAACACGGGTGATACCACTCAAAGCACCAGTGGTTATGAAGTTGTTTGGGATTACTACGATCTTGTCTTCGCTTATGCGAATTACACAGACGACGATGGCACTGCAGGTGGTACTAGTGCAGCTCAAGCCTTCAAAATCTCATACACTGTAACCTTCTAATTTGTAATTAAAACGATTACGCGCAAAGCCCCGCTAAAACTGGCGGGGCTTTTGCTTTGGGTTGCAAGGCTTTTCTCTTTTATAACTACGGCTAAGCGGTAAAATAAGGAATAATGCTGAAGATTCAAGATATATTTGATGTTGAGAAGCCTGGTGAAGATTTAGAAAGCCTTTTTCGAGGTGCTTTTCCTTGGGAAATACTGGCAACTTTAGATGACTTTGTTAAAGCGATTAAAGATGAAAGAAAAGGACAGGTCCACCCTTCGGCGATTTTAGAAGGGACCATTTATATTCATGAAACGGCTGAAATTGGCCCTCACGTTTATATAGAGGGGCCAGCCTGGATTGGTCCAAAAGCCAAGGTTAAACATGGTGCATATTTACGCGGGGGTGTCGTACTTGCTGAAAGTGCCGAAGTCGGCGCAAAAACTGAGGTTAAACGCTCTGTCTTTATGAAAAAAGCCAAGGCAGCTCACTTAAATTATGTAGGTGATTCGGTGCTGGGGAATGATGTAAACCTGGGAGCAGGGGTTAAGCTGGCCAATTTCAAGACTTTTGGCACCAATATTACGATTGAAGGACAGGAGACGGGGCTACGTAAGCTTGGCGCTCTAATTGGGGATGGGTGTTCCATAGGTTGTAATGCTGTAACTACTCCTGGAACAATTATTGGTAAAAACACCATCGCTTATAATTGTGTCGTACTTAAAGGTGTTGTACCTGCAAACAGCATTGTCAAGTTGCGTCAGAACCTGGAAATTACCGAACGCACATGAGCTTAAGCCTTTGTCTCTACAATGCTTGGATTCAACAATACATCTAAGCCGATAGAAGCAAGGATCGTAGCGCCATCCAGGATACATTGGTCACCTCGAGTCCCCCTTGCTGCCTGAGCGAACTCATGTGTATGGGGTTTGGCTTCATCATCAATAGCTAAATAAGCGTGCAGAGATGGCATAACATGGGAGACATTACCCATGTCCGTTGAGCCAGAGCCTTCTGAATCTTTGGCACCCAAAGGTCTTCCCAGTCTCTGAGCATGATAGTCGAACCGTTCGTTAAGGCCGGTGTGTTGCACCATATCGTCATAGGGTTTGGCAATTTCTTTAATGCTTACTTCAGTACCCGTCATTAGAGCCGCACCTTCAAACACCCCTCTCATACGGGGAAGGACACTGTCATGAAGGTAGGCCTTGGCCGCTGAACGAATATAAATTTTAAGTGCTGCATTATGCGGAATAATATTGGGGGCATCGCCGCCTTCTGTGATGATGGCGTGCATTCGAACATCTGGCTTAACTTGCTGCCTGAGAGCGTCCATACCATTAAAAGCAAGTCTGATTGCGTCAAGCGCATTTATACCCAAATGAGGGGCCGCTGCTGCGTGGGCTGGCTTTCCGCTGTAGCGTACTTCCCAGGCGACTCGAGCCAGTGCAGGGCCACCTGCGCCATTGTTATAAGAAGGGTGAATCATCAGGGCAGTATCGATACCCTCAAAAATCCCATTTTCCAGCAAAATGACCTTGCCACCTCCACCTTCCTCGCCAGGTGTGCCTATAACAAAAAGATTGCCGGGTAATTCCGTCATAAGCGGTTTTAAGGCTAGACCAGCTCCTAAACCCATTGTGGCTATAAGGTTGTGGCCACAAGCATGCCCTAGGCCTTCTAGGGCGTCATATTCACACAGAAAAGCTATATTGGGGCCGTTTCCTTTACCTTTTACTGTGGCTTTAAAAGCTGTAGCTAAGCTACCCACACCACGCTCAACCACAAAGCCTTGCTGCTCCAAGGTGTCACTAAGCCAGGCAGCAGCCTGATGTTCCTGGAAGCGAATCTCGGGGTTGGCATGAAGTTTGTGACTCAGCTCAAGCAAAAGGGGTTGCTGATGCTCGAGTTCTTTGCTAATAAGCTCATAATAATCAGATGTAGCATTTCCCATAAGGTTACTATAACGTTTTATAAAGTCTCCTAGAACCCTTTGATGCTTTCTTTTTGTTAGACTTGAGTTATGCAGGCTTACTTAGATTTAATGCGCCATGTCTTAGAGCACGGAACTGATAAAGGTGACCGAACTGGAACAGGTACCAGAAGCGTTTTTGGTTATCAGATGCGTTTTGATCTTGGCAAAGGCTTCCCACTGGTAACAACCAAAAAAATCCACTTTAAATCCATTGTTTATGAACTTTTGTGGTTTATTAAAGGTGATACCAATGTGCGCTATTTACAGGAGAATGGGGTAAGCATCTGGAATGAATGGGCAGATGAAAGCGGAGAACTGGGCCCTGTTTATGGTGCTCAGTGGCGTAGCTGGCGAGGTGTAGGTGGTCAAACCATAGACCAGCTATCAGAAGTTATAGAACAGATTAAAACCAATCCAGACTCGAGGCGACTTATCGTTAGTGCCTGGAACGTAGGTGAACTGGCGGATATGGCACTCATGCCCTGCCATGCCCTTTTCCAGTTTTATGTGGCAAATGGCAAATTGTCCTGTCAGCTTTATCAGCGGAGTGCTGATATCTTCCTGGGGGTACCTTTTAATATTGCTTCCTATGCGCTTCTAACTATGATGATTGCGCAGGTCACCGGCTTAAAACCAGGAGAATTTGTGCATACCTTAGGGGATGCCCATTTATACAGCAATCATTTTGAGCAAGCAAAAGAGCAGCTTAGCCGTGACCCTTTGCCTTTACCAGAGTTAGTGCTAAACCCAGATATTAGTTCCCTTAATGACTTCAGTTATGACGATATAAAGTTACTTAATTACCAGAGTTATAAAGGAATCAAGGCGCCCATTGCGGTTTAGTTTCAGGTTTATAAAATGACTATTGCCCTTATTGCCGCGCTGGCTAAAAATCGGGTCATTGGCAGTCACAATGATTTACCCTGGCGGATTCCAGAAGATATGAAATTCTTTCGCAGGACTACATTGGGGAAGCCAGTCATCATGGGGCGCAAAACCTTTGATTCTATAGGAAAACCCCTGGCTAAACGCCGTAACATCGTGGTGAGCAGGCAGCGAGATCTCCAGATAGACGGGGCAGAAGTCGTTGGTTCGCTCGAGCTTGCCTTAAATTTGGCGGCCCAACATCAGCCGGAAGAAATAATGGTTATTGGTGGCGGAGAGCTTTACCAACAAGCATTGCCCAAAGCCCAGCGGCTATATCTAACTTATATCGATAAGGACTTTGAAGGGGATGTCAAGTTTCCGGAGATTCCTCAAAATGAATGGCAGGAAGTTAGCCATGATGACCAGGTTTCTGAAACAGGATTAAAGTTTAGCTGGGTTGTACTCGAGCGAATCAGCTGAACCGTTCGCCAAGATTCTTACAAACAAAAAGGCAGCCCTTGACAATACTTGTTTAAACGATTAAAGTTTAAACAAGTATTATGACTGAGCTTGATAGTAGACAAGTATTAGCAGTGAAATCAGCCTGGGGACTCGAGCACGAGGTCTTTTTAAAATTGGTTAAGGTGGTTAATGAACTGAGTTATGAAATAGAAGTCCTGTTAAAGGAGCAGGGTCTGAGCAGCGCTCACTATAATATCTTGCGTATTTTACGCGGTGCCGGTGAGGAAGGACTTGCCTGTAGTGCTATAGGCGAGCGGTTACTGGTCAAATCTCCAGATATTACGCGCTTACTTGATCGACTTGAGAAACAAGAACTTATTGAGCGGGCGCGCAGTTTAGTCGACCGCCGCATTGTCACAAGTTGTCTTAGTGAAAAGGGGCAAAAACTATTGGCGGCGCTAGACGAACCGATGAAACAACTGCATAAAAAACAGCTCGAGCATCTTGGAGAGACCAAGCTTGAGCAACTTTCAAAGTTACTTGATGACATCCAAAACTAAACATTCAAAACTAAACATTCAAAACTAGTAAGAAAGCAAAGAAAGGAAAGCATGAATTCCGTAGAAACCCCCAGTTATCAGTCAAACAGGCACATGTTACCAGAGAGCACTCACCTTGGCATGGTGAGCTTGCAAGTGAGTCAACTCGAGCGTTCGCTGGACTATTATCAGCAAGTTATTGGTCTTCGCCTTCTTGAGCGTACGGAGACAACCGCTATTCTAGGTAGTTTTGGTACGTCTACACCTTTACTGGCCTTGCATGAACGTCAGGGAATTAATCCTGTTCCCAGACGCGGACGTTTAGGGCTTTACCACTTTGCCATTTTGCTACCCAACCGAGCTGAATTGGGCAAGTTTCTCAAGCACTTAGCCGAAATAGGTGCTTATGCTGGCATGTCAGACCATCTTTTTAGTGAAGCACTTTACCTAACCGACCCAGATGGTTTAGGGATAGAGGTTTATGCCGATAGACCACGCTCGAGCTGGCAGTATAAAGAGGGTGAGATTGTTGGCGCAACGATACCGCTAGATACCCAAAGTGTGATTCAGGCTGCTGGCAATGAGAGTTGGCATGGGATGCCCCAAGGCACTGTTATTGGTCATATCCATTTTTATGTGAACGATTTGGCAAAGGCAGAGGCTTTTTATCATCAGGGCTTGGGTTTTGATGTCGTCATCCGCTCTTATCCAGGAGCTTTGTTTGTGTCTGCTGGGGGCTATCATCACCATATCGGACTAAACACCTGGGCGGCAGGCGCAGCCATTTCTGGCGACGATGACGCCAGACTGCTTTCCTGGGAGCTTTCTCTGGGAAGCCAACAGGCGATTGATGAAACCGTTCAGCGACTCAGAAGTGCAGGTTTTTCGCCAGAGCAGAGTGCTGAGGGGTGGCAGCTAAAAGACCCCTGGGGCAGTTTAGTCCGCTTCACTGTTTAATAGTGATCCAATAAACGATAAGAGTCCTGAACCACCGCTAACGATCGTTATAGAGAAATTCAATTGTGCAGGTTCAGGACTGGTTTTTGAGCTACAGACAGGATGGTGGTAAACAGATAGTAAAGGAAACCGTTCGAATGAAAAGGTCATTCTGACGGATGCTTTAAAACTAAGGCTAGACTTGCTATCTGTCAGGAGGATACCACTGTACAGACAAAAGCGTAAGATTAAGGGTATAAAGGCTCGAGTCTTTATACCTTTTTCATTTACCAACCATTTAACGATCGCCTTGCTTTTAGTTCTCTGACATATTTCCAATTTTGAATGACTTCAGCCTGTAAATCCTTAAGAGGCAAGGTAAACAGCATTTCAAAGGTCAGGTAAGATCTGACTAATCTAAAGATAAGATAGGCAGGTAGATACAAGACGAGTTGGGTTTTCTTGTAAATCAGGAGTACAAATAGCGTTACTACTGCAGAGGACCCCACGACCAGAGCAAGCAGGGTACTCAAACCGTGACTAAGCAGCGCATCTGGTTGAAAATAGTAAAGGCTAATGCCATAAATGAGCAGGGGTAAAAGCATAGAGCGCCTCGAGGTTTGAAACAAAACCCAGGGCATAGCAAAAATGCCACGTAAGCCCTCGAGCCGAACAATGGCACTTAAATTGCGTGCTGAAACATGAAAAGCGCTTCTAAACCAGCGTAGCCGCTGCTCGCGTAAGTGCTCCCAGGTTTCTGGTACTTCAGAGTAAACCTTTAAGCCAGGATCGCTGATAACTTTATAGCCAAGACGACCAATGCGAAGCGTAATATCGGTGTCTTCCCCATTCATTCCTTCAACAAAACCACCAAGCGCTACCAACAGGTCCCGTCGGTAAACTGCAAAGATGCCGGGCACGCTTAAGAGGGCGTTCAGAGCGCTAAAACCAATCTTGGTAAAGCCGTGTCCCAACAGGACCTCGATAGTGCGCATATTATTGAGCAGTCTGGCTTTGCCTTTCGGTAAAGGAATGCCACCTACTGCCCCCACTTTTTTATCGGCAAAGTAACTGACAGAATTACGTATTACGTCCTGAGAAACCAGAGTATCGGCATCAACTCGTATGATGACGGCTTCCGTTGTTAGGCTAAGGGCATAATTTAAAGCTTTAGATTTTCCTGGTTCTTCGCAAATATGGACTTTGCCTTTCAGATAGCGACAATCCGCAAGCGCCTGAGAGGCAACTCTATAGGTATTGTCTTTTGAATTATTATCAATAAGATAAAGGGTGACCTTTGACCCATAGTGAGCAGCCGCCCGGTCAAGGCTGTAAATGCAAGATGCAATATGTTTTTCCTCGTTATAGGCCGGGATGATGACTGCCACAGGAATGTTGACTGAGCGACGTTTTTTGCGTAGGCGAAGAACGCCTAAAAGAACCAGTATAATATTCAGAAAAGGTACAAAAAGAACAATCCCTGGCCCCAGGCCACCGAGTAGACCCCATTCTCTAAGCTGATTGAGTTCAGCAGTAAAATAGGTTTGCACATAATATGAACCCAGTCCTGCCAGAGTGGCTGCAATGCTTAACCGTAAAATTGGCCCCGGTGTCAGGGTAAAGCGCGTCGCCAAAGGAGCATGCTGAGGAAGCCTTACATGAAGCATAAGGATGGCTGCAAACAGAGCAAAGGCAAAACCACCATTGATAAGGGTTAGAGCAAGAGAACTTGGGCTAGGAAAAAAAGAAAGGCGGTGGCTAAAAGATAATAAGTCAGTAGATAGTGTCAAGGCACCATAATAGCCAAGAAGCATGGCTGCTAACCTGAGGCGGTCGAGCAATTTCCCTGAGGCAAAAAGAGAAAAAGATAAGAAAAAGGCAAAGAAAAAGGGACGTAATTTGAGGCCGAAGTTTTCCTCGAGGGCTCCCTGACCAAAAAAAGTAGTCATAATATTAAGATAAAAAGTCTGCAAGGTTTCAAAATAAATCCCGATCAGTAAGCAGAGTGCCGTAAAGGAAATAAAAAAAAGCGCTGGTAGCCAGGCCGGGCGCTTTACGGTAAATGCTTTAGGGGCGCTGTCAACCGAAACAAAATGCTTAAAAGCAGTGGGAAGGCTTTTGGGTAGGTTTAATTTGAAAAGGCTGAAATGGCTAATTAAAAAAGGGACACAGTAGCCAATAAGAAGCAAGATAGGCAGTGACGTAAAGAACATAAACCTTCCCTCATACCGCTTCCCTGAAGGAGCGAATTAAAGTCTAATAAAGAAGGTATCATGCCTTTTCAGATTGGAGCCGTACAGCTGTCACGCACCAAAAGAAAAGCCGGACTTTGTCCGGCAGAACGTCTATAAAAGGAAATTTAGGCTTGCAAACTGTTAATGTGCTTGGCCAAACGTGATTTTCTGCGGGCAGCAGCATTTTTATGGAGGGTTGAACCCTTAGCTGCACGGTCAACCAGGCTTTGGGCTACCTTTTGGTACTTGCTAGCAGCGTCCATATCACCAGATTCAGCAGCAGCGATAGCTTTTTTACTAAAGGTGCGGATCATGCTCTTACGAGCACGGTTTGCCAGACGTGACTTGTTTGACTGGCGTTGGTATTTCATAGCAGATTTGTTTCTTGCCATTTTCTGTGAACTCCTTAAACTAAACACTAAAGCTTATTAGCGTCTTCAATACAGCCTTGAGATATTAGCATAGAAAGGGGCTCGAGTGCAATTTTCTTTTGCATTTGACGCTATGCTATAACTTTGCTCTTAAAACTTTTCTGATAGGCTTATCTATGCCCTTAATAAATGCCCTACCCTATGAGTTGTCCTGGCAAAGAGAGCCACTTAGCTGGTCGCTCGAGCCTCTCACTCTAATGGCAGCTGCTAAGACCGATCTTTTTGTTTCACCCGAAGGTCAGGCACCTGTCTTAAATGCTCCAGCCCTGCTATTTGAGGCTCCGGCCGAGTTTATGCTGAGTTGTCAGGTTCAGGTCGATTTTAGAGCTACTTTTGATGCTGGTGTTTTATTTCTCTATCAGTCAGAGACGAGCTGGGCAAAACTATGTTTTGAATATTCTCCGCAGCAAGACCCTATGATTGTTTCGGTAGTTACTAAGGGCAGTTCAGATGATTGTAATTCCCTGTTTATTAAAGGGCAAACTACCTACTTACGGGTATCTGGTTTAGGAAAAGCCTTTGCCTTTCACCACTCGTTAGACGGCAAATACTGGCATTTTATAAGAACCTTTGCTCTTGGTTCTGGTCCAGTTAGAGCTGGCTTTGTGGCTCAGTCACCCATGGGCGAGGGCTGTGAAGTGCAGTTTTCTGACATTGTTTTTAAAGAAGCGCATTTAAGCGATTTACGCTCAGGAGTTTAGTATGAAAAAAATACGTTGGGGCATCATCAGTACGGCAAACATTGGCACGGGAAAAGTGATTCCAGCAATGCAAAAGTGTCATCTGGGTGAAATAGTTGCCATTGCCTCGAGGGATGATGCTAAGGCTAAAGAAACGGCTAAGCAACTCGGCATTCCTAAAGCATATGGATCTTACGAAGACCTGTTGGCTGATGGCGAAATCGATGCGATTTACAATCCTTTACCCAATCATTTGCATGTTCCCTGGACTAAAAAGGCGGCTGAAGCCGGTAAGCATGTGCTGTGTGAAAAGCCGATAGCGCTAAGTAGTGCTGAAGCGCAAGACCTGCTTGACTTTTCCCGGTCACATTCTGAAGTAAAAATAATGGAAGCCTTTATGTACCGTTTTCATCCTCAGTGGCAAAAGGCCAAAGAACTGGTTGATTCAGGTGCCATTGGTGAACTTAAAACAATCCAGTCTTTCTTCTCTTACTTTTTGCTTGACCCCAGCAACATCCGTAATCAGGCCGATATTGGTGGCGGTGGTCTAATGGACATAGGCTGTTACAATATTTCGCTTTCGCGCTTTATATTTGCGGCTGAACCCAAACGTGTGCTCGCTACCATTGACTTTGATCCAACCTTAAAAACAGACCGTCTGGCAACCGCAATACTCGAGTTTGATAAGGGAAGCTCGAGCTTTAGCTGCAGCACCCAACTTTCACCCTATCAGCGAGTAAATATCTTTGGTACCCAGGGCCGCATCGAAATCGAAATTCCTTTTAATGCACCACCTGACAAGCCCTGTAAACTCTGGCTGCAAACCGGTGCTGGTATCGAGGAAATGCGTTTTGAAATCACTGACCAGTACACCTTGCAGGGAGATGCTTTCGCAGAGGCAATTTTAGAGAACAAACCAGTACCGACACCCCTTGAAGATGCCGTTGCAAATATGCAGGTTATAGAACGTGCTTTTGCCAGCGCCAAGCAAAACGCCTGGGTTTAATGAGGCCAATGAAAAAGGCCAGGCGGGTGTGCCTGGCCTT
>JAGQHN010000002.1:57858-91329 GCA_020431825.1 Trueperaceae bacterium
TAAACCTGTTTAGCCGCCGTACTCGTCAATATAGTCATCAATAGATGCGCGGATGACTTTTTCAGCATGAACCCGGTCATAGACGGTTTCAATCGAGACATTCACTTCTTTATCAGGAATCAGTTTATAGGTTTCAAAATAATGTCTCAGGCGATCAACCAGAACCTTGGGTAGGCCGTCAATGTCTTCAACTTTCCCCCAGACATTATCATTAGCCAATACGGCAATGATTTTATCGTCTGCTTCATCATCATCGATCATTTGCAGACCGCCGACGACTCGAGCATCCAAAATAACTTCAGATTTATCAACAGGGCGCTCACTGATAACACAGATATCTAAGGGGTCTCCGTCACCTTTTTTGGCATTGGGTGAGAGTTCGCCTACACGGTAACCACAGTATGTCCGAGGTACAAAGCCGTAAAGTGCTGGGGGTTGCGATGAGGTGCGTTGTGGGCGGTCAACCCTCATATAACCTGTTTGCTTATCTACCTCATACTTAACAAGGTCAAAAGGCGTTATCTCGATATAAGCATGCACTACAGAAGGTGGCTTAGGTCCAACCTCGAGTCCATGCCAGGGGTGCGGGCGCCAGCGGTAAAAAGGTGGGGGGAATGACATAGGTTCTCCTTATCATAAGGCTGAGCAAAAGTTTCGGCATTTGGTTCAGAAAACGTACTTCGTAGCTAAGCCTACGTTTGCGAGCGTTATTGTTACATGATAAAGGACACAATAATGTGAGCTTTTATAGCTTAGGCCAATTCCGTTTCATTCCTTTAAACAAGGAATGAAATACGCGTAGAGAATAGCCCTGAGCCAGAGCTAGCATCTTTGACGACCAAATTACCTTGATTTATAACCGCTGCGCTCACATTACGTAAAAGCGCCCAGTGGTGTAAACTTCAACCCTACACCTTAGAACTTAGCATCCCAGATGCTTTTACCTTGAACTGGCTCAAGGCTGTTTGAGAAGAATTGAAAAAAGGTATTCCTTACTATGTTTGCGAACTACTGAGTTTTATTGTCCGCAGATAAACTCGGTGCTTCGCTAACACGCTTGCCCGGGCCTTTGTAAACACACTTGAAATTCGCAAGCCCTATCAGAACTGCTCGGGTGAATTTGCTTTGAGGCAAATTCACCCTGAAATACATAAAGAGCAAAGGGTAACCCTGGCGCTTTAGGGTAGAAAGCCCAGTCCACCAGACAGAAGGAATGGGTTTAGGTCACGGGCCTCTGGCCGAAACTAGACATGAGCTGACCAAGATCTAACGTTTTTGAACGCTTCAAAATGCTTTCTGAATGACTGGCATAAAGCGTTTTACCCCGCTCGAGCTCATGACCAAACTGGTTTCTAAGCTCCTGAGTATTTAGCTGGCGACCATTAGCATAATGATTTTTTGCTACTACACCAATCGCATAGGTAGTCGCAAAGGACATGACTGGCCCCGTACTTGCCTGCGTCACCTTTTTAACCGTTTTACCCACCTTCTTACCCAAGAGTTCTTTGGCAGCCCCGCCAAGGAATTTGCGCACAAAACCTTCCAAAACCTGCGAACCCATACCTACTCCGAGGGTTGCCAGAAGCTCTTTGGCATGACTCTGATCAAGCTGGTAGCCGTAATCTCTAGCAATGTCATGGACCATTTTGAGCTGTAAGGGTAAAACCGCCATCGTTGCTAATGATTGAGGCAAAAGCTCGAGCGCGCCTGCGATGACCGCATACTGTGTAATATTGGTTTCTGACTGGTCTGACGTTCTTGTTAAAGCTGCCTGTTCATGGCGCAGATCTTGCGCTGGCACTTGCATCTGGCCCAGAGGATCTGCCACCATGGCTTCTAATGCCTGTGGAGAAGAAACCAACGTATCTGCCTGATGGATAAAAGCATCTGCCTCAGTTTTTGAAACCCCGAGCAGCTGTCCAAGTTGCTGTATAAAGGACTGCTCAGCAGGATTAAGCCTGCCATCTGCCTCACAAATACTGGTCGCCATTTCAAAGGCCAGCATTTTTTCTTCAGCACTCGTCAAACGGCTTGTTTCTTTTGGCAGCGTGGTTTCTTTGAGCAAAACCTTTTTGTAGATGTTGCTCGCATCGGCAGCCTGAAAGGTATCAAAAATTGACTTGAGCTTGGTGCGTTCCTGATCATCCTTTTGCCCGTCCGCCAGAGCTGCCATCAGGCAAATCGCAAGGATGGCCTCATCCCGCTGCCCGGCTGGAATCAGCTCAGGCTGCTCAAGCAAAAAAGCTGTATTTTCTTGATGATTAAAATCCGACATTATTACTCCTTTATCTTTTTCACGTGGGTGTACTTAAGGCCAATGACATTTGATTTATGCTTAAACTAAGCGGTTAATCAAAAAAACTTGAGAGCTCTTAAACACACAGCAAACAAGGTCATAAAAATTAAGTTTTAAAATGTAAATTAAGAGCTACTATTCAATGGAATTTAAATCTCGGAAATGATCTACCTGATTCCAACGACCCCCACAAAGGAACGTAAAAACACGCTTCACCCGGAAGATAGAATTTGGCATCACAGCTTTTACTATATCCGAGTATTTTACTTGGTATTGTGTTCTTAATTGCAAATTTCTAATGATTCTCTGCAGCGTGCCACCTTAGCCTCGCGCCCCAAATCCCTGAAAACTTTTGGGATTTGCCAAAAGAAACAAGCTGCTTGAATCAGGTTCCTTAAGAACACAAGCTCGAGCCTGCGGTGATTAATCGAAGTGTTTTGCACCTAACGGTAGCAGTAGCACAAAACTTGGGTGTACGAGCTTCCTGGGTCTAATTCCCGGAGCTTCGGACGTTGTCTTACAGGACAGTAAAAGTTCTCTTGGTGGTAATAAGACCAGTTTGAGCAGACTTTTAGCATTTGAGCTTAGCGGCAGAGTCATGCACGAAGTGGTTGAAGAAAATCCTTGCCTGGCTTCCTTTTATGAAGACCTAGCAGCTTACGCTTTTCTATAGCCTAAAGTTTCAAGGTTGTCTAATAAAGGTATAGATTTAAAGTTCATCACTAGCTGAGCAAGCTGCTGTTGCTAGACTGCCTCTTGATGTCGCAGCTTCGCAAAGATCCTTTTGGACCAGGTTGGGTAATCATTTCTCCTGAGAGGGGTATTGAGCCATCGGATTTTGGCAGTGTGAGGAGCAAAGCCAAAACATCGCCTTTATCTCCCGGAAATGAGAAGCTTTTTGGCCAGGAACGGCAGGCACTGAGACCTCAGCACTCGAGTGTGGGCAGCCCTGACTGGCAGATACGTGTAGTAGATATGCCGCAGGCGCTCTTAAGCCCTAAAGACTTCTTGGTGAGCGAGGAAGGGCCATTTATAGCTGCCAGCAGTAGTGGTTATCAGGAACTGATTATTGAGCACCCTGATGCCCGGATGACCCTTGAAAATATGCCCAAGGAACATTTGCGACAGGTCATAAAAATTTACCGGGACAGACTGGCTTTTTTGGGCTCGAGACCGGGCATCGAACATGTGCAGCTTAGTCGGAATGCAGGTCAGGTCGCTGGAGCACATTATGACCATCCGCATGCGAACCTTTTGGCCTTGCCGGTAAAAAATCGCTGGCTTGAAGAGGAGCTCGAGACCGCAAATGACTATTATGAAAAATCTCACAGTTGTGTGTTCTGTGATGTCATACGGGCAGAGTTAAAACGCAAAGAGCGCCTTATCAGCCACAACAAACATTTTCTGGCTATTACCCCGTATGCCTCTAAAACCCCCTTTGAAACCTGGATATTTCCTGCTCAGCACAGCAGTAGTTTTGCTACTTTAGCGACCAATGTCATTGATGATCTGGCTGATCTGATGAAAGCAGTTTTGCACTCCATTAATAGCGTGCTTGATTATCCACCTTACAATATGGTACTCCATACGTTGCCTAATGAGGCCAATGATAGGTATCATTGGCATATTGAGCTTTTGCCTCGTTTAACCAGACAGGCGGGTTTTGACTGGAGTACTGGGTTTTACGTGAACCCAACCCCACCAGAAGATGCTGCGCGTTTCTTAAAAGAGGCTCTCATGATGCAAGGAGTCTAAATGGCCATACAGTCTGGCTTTAGCAGCCAGGGAAACTCAGAACGTTCAAGTCCCCCCAGGACCATGATAAGGGGCAGTGATTTGCTGTTTCTGATTTTGGCTATTGTAGGCAGCCTTCATGTTATGACCATGATTGGCATAGAAAGCTACCGCATTATCAAAAATATGCAGGGTATAGAAGTTTTGCAGGGGGATATTCAGAAACTAGAAGCTGAAATTGCGGTTATGGATGAGATCAATCTCTATGCCGACGATGATTTTATGGAAGCATTGGCCCGCTGTCAGAGTTATTACTACCCTGAAGAGCAGCGCTATATTTCCGATATTCCTGAAGAAACGGTCATTTCTTTAGCCTGTCCGTCTATTTACTAAAGACGCTTTTTCCTATCTCAATTTGTAGTTATGCGGGCTAATTTGGCGGGGCACTAGCCTGTTTGCAAGCCAAAACTAATCCTTGGCTCGAGTCTTTTGGGTAAGATACGTTTTTGATGCTGAAACGACTTTTGTGGCTGTTAATAATTCTTAGTTTAATCCCAGCGTTTTTTCTGGTGGTCAAACGTATTCGTGCAGAAGGTAGCCAGCGCACCGTTACTCTGGTCATGGATGAGCAGGCTCTGGCAACTCAGGCAGAATATTATGGGATGACCGCTTTTGAACTGGGGGAGCACTACCGCACCCTGGGGCTTAATGGCGTTGCCATCTATGAAGAAACGGTCTCGAGTTTTGCCGCCAAAGATGAAATCGTCATGCTTTTTGGCTCGAGCCTTAAGTCGGAAGCTCTGCTAAACGGTCTGGACGTTCCTGACCTTCCCAGTGATAGCCTTTTGTTAACTGAATTGCAGCCAGGTTCACTCGGCGCTCTCATAAATAAAGTTGAACCCAAGCCTGAAGAGCTTGAATTTAGTAACCGCGACTGGTATGTCTTTCAAGGCGTGAATGCTTCAAGACCCGTAGGCCCAAGACGAGAAACCATACAGGAGTGGTCAGAGGCTGGATGGGACATTGCTTATCGTCCAAGAAGTTATCCAAATATGGTTAATATTGGCGCTGACTACCCTCCAGAAGCGCACTACCTGATTTATCACGGTTTGCAGGTTGCCGGGCATCCGGGTGAACTTGATGATGTGGTCAGGGTGTCACAAAATTATATAACCGGGATTATTGAAGGCACTCCGCAAGAGGGTATGCAGGAGATCAGTCAGAAAATTCCAACCGCCAGGGTGCTTAGCTTTAACCAGGATTACATCAATGAAAAACTGAGTCCTCAAGATCTGGTGGATAAATACTTGCTGGCAGCCAATGAGCGCGGTATTCGCATTTTGTACTTACGCCCTTATATTGAGACTCAGCAGGGGGATATGCTGCAAAACACCGATGAAATGCTGACGAAATTGGTGGCTACTTTAGAGGGAGAGGGCTACAAGATTGGGCCTTTGCCGGTGCTCGAGTTTAACTATCACCCAAGCCCGCTGCTTCGTGCCCTAAGCAGTATTGGCATCATTGCTGCGCTTATTTTGCTGGCCTTGCTTTATCCAGGTATCTGGGGCGTGTTGGTGGCCTTAGCGGTAGCTGCTTTGGGATTATTAGCTGGCAAACTGGACTGGGATGCTTTAGCGCTGATTGCAGCGCTTAGTTTTCCGGTACTGGGCTATGGTTATTTTTCAAAGAGGCTTATTAATATTGGTCTGGCAACGCTGATTAGTTTGGCAGGGGTAGTCTTACTGGCAGCTGTTGGTAGTGATCAGGAAGCGATGATGGCAATCAGGCCATTTGCCGGCGTGGCAGCCACGCTGGTGATTCCACCTGCTTTATTTTTATTTCACTATGCGCTAAAGTACCGCCGTCCGGCGGCCTGGCTCACTGATTTCTGGCAAGCTCCTATTCAGCTTGGTCATGTCATTATTTTTATGCTGGGCATTGCTGCGCTTGGTCTGATTGTTTTACGCCGCGGTAACTTTCCTATCATTGGTGCGAGCGAAGCTGAGCTTGCCCTGAGGCAGTGGCTTTCAGGGCTTTTTGTAAGACCCAGATTTAAAGAGCTAATAGGTCATCCTTTGGGGGTTTTGGGGTTAGCTAATAGGGACTGGCCCGAGTGGATTCGCGCGCTCCTGTTAACAGGTGGAGTTATTTCTCAGGCAACCATTATGAATAGCTTTAGCCATTACCACACGCCCCTCCTGATTTCTTTGCAGAGAACCCTTATTGCGCTCATCATTGGCCTCATTATTGGCTTTGTTGCGCTGCCGCTGGTTCGCCTGACTATAAGGCTGGTAAGGCGCTGGTTAGCCAGCGCTCCACGACCTCGGCAGGCATGAAAGTTTTAATCAGCGGCTACTACGGCTATCAAAATTGGGGGGATGAGTCGCTGCTAACGGGCTTGCTTGGTCAACTTATACAATACGGGCATCAGCCAACGGTATTTTCTGCCAAACCTGAGACAACAGAGAAGTTGCATAAGGTCAAAGCTGTGCACCGCTATAAGGCAGTTTTACCTGCTCTTTTGCAGACGGACGCCCTTATTTCTGGTGGGGGTGGGCTTTTGCAGGATAAAACCAGCCGCCGCAGTCTGAAGTATTATTTGGGACTTATTCGCCTGGCTAAAGTCCTGGGTAAGAAAGTCATCATTTATGGTCAATCTGTGGGCCCTTTGAGTGACTGGGGTAAGGGGTCGGTGAAGCGTGCTCTAAGGAATACGTGTATTGCTGTAAGAGATGAGGCGTCACAAGCCCTATTAAAAACGCTAGGTCTTGACTCGAGCCTGGTTGCCGATGCCGCGCTGCTTATGCCAGCGCCTGAAAATGTTGAGAAAGCTGCTAGGGTCCTGCTTATTCCCAGACACGGCTATCCTGAAATCACCAGTGCTCTGGCTGCTCTGGCTCGAGCCTTAACTGATTTGGACAGACCTGTTGCTATGACTGCGGTACAGCCAGATGAAGATGACCGGGAACTCGAGCGCCTGCTCCACACGGTGCCCAGCGTAAAATATCTGCCTGCCAAAACCCCTCAGGAACTTCTAGCGATTATTTCGGGCTCGAGTTATGTGGTTTCAGCTCGTCTGCACGGACTGGTACTGGCTGCGCGAGCAGGAACTGCCTATGCCGGTCTAATTTATGACCCAAAGGTGCGAGCCTTTTTAACAGAAACAGGCGCCCATGCTTTTGACTTACCGATAGATGAAGAAAAGCTGGTTTTAACAGTGCTCGAGCAAAAGCGCCAGGATGACGCTCTGGTACAGGCCATGATGGGTCGGGCTACCGAAGGTATGGCGTGGCTCAATACGCAGCTCGAGTCTTAACAGGCTGCATCCTCCAGAGCCTTTTGCTAATAGACCTGCCGCACTCCCGGCAAAAAAGCGCTAGACTTAAGCCATGCGAAAACTTCTGTGCCTAGGTTTCTTTTTACTTTCCATCAGCTGGGCACAAAGCCTTTTGGAGCAAATGCAAAGTACGCTGGATGATGGTTACTACGCCGTTGCGGCTCAGGTTCTGGGGCCAGAACTGGTTGCCGACAGCAGTTTTAGCGAGAATGCCGAAGCTCATTATCTCTATGCTAACGCCCTCTTTTTAACTTCAAACATTGCTGATGCTAGAGCGCAGCTAGATCAGGCCATCAGCCTAAGTAGCACCTCACTAGCACGCTATGATCACCTCAATGGTTTACTTTATGCCGCCGAAGGTCGCTTTAGTCAGGCCCTCGAGACTCTGCGCGTTACCTTTGAAAAGAGTGCCGATTATGAAACGGCTATGGACTGGGGTCGCATCGCCTGGCAGGCAGGTAATCTTGATGAAGCCTTAGAAGCCTTTGGCAAGGCTGCGGAGACCAGTCAGGGACAAAAAGAACTCTGGCCTTTTTTAAATCGCGGCCGCATTTTGAAGGATCAGGCCAACTTTGATGGAGCACTCGAGGCGTTTAACCAGGCTATTGAAGTCTTTAGTGCCAATGACGCTTCGGTAGGTGATTTGCCGTCGCCCGGCTATGTTGAAGCGTTTTATCAGCTGGGAACGGTATACGAAGCTTTAGGCAATGTACAAGAAGCAAGACTCAATTACGAAAGTGCCATAACGATTGGGGCGAATTATCCCCTGGCAGTACAGGCACTCGAGCGTTTAGGCAACTAGCGCTTTTACCCCCATTTTTTGTTAGGCTAGAGTGTTATGCTTTCCTACCCCGATGCGCTTACCGTATCTCCTAAACCCCCACTGAATAAAGATCTGGCAGTGCCGGGCTCTAAAAGCCTCACAAATCGTGCTTTTGTGGTGGCTGCACTGGCAGACGGCGTTTCTACCTTACGCGGTGGACTGATTGCAGAAGATAGCGAAGTCATGATCGCTGCGTTAAAAAATCTGGGCTTTACTCTGGATATTTCTGCTGATAGCTATACGGTTCACGGTCAGGGTGGCAAGATTCCTGCCCCAAAGGCAAACCTTGATCTGAGGCTTTCAGGGACTTCCATTCGTTTTTTAACGGCTATGGTAGCGCTGGGACAAGGCACCTACATTCTGGATGGTAATGAACGTATGCGCGAGCGTCCGATTCAAGACTTGCTCACATCGCTGGAACATTTAGGGGTTAAGACGGGTACCCAGTTTGAAACAGGATGCCCTCCTGTAATTGTTGAGGCAACGGGACTTGAAGGCGGGGAAACCTCAATTGCTGGTGACCGTTCTTCGCAATATCTTTCTGCTTTACTCATGGCGGCCCCCTATGCAAAGTCAGTTGTAACAATAAACGTAACAGGCGAACTTCAGTCCAAACCCTTTATTGATATGACCTTAAAGCTCATGAAGGATTTTGGTGTTGAGGTGGCGCGAGATGGCTACGCTACATTTACTATAAAACCTGCTGTCTACCGGGCCCTGGATTATCTGGTTGAAGGCGACGCCATGGCTGCAGGCTACTTCTGGGCAGCGGCTGCGCTAACAGGTGGACGCATCAAAGTGACCAATATCGGTAGCGAGTCAATCCAGGGGGATAAGCGCCTGGCAAATGTCCTCGAGCACATGGGTTGCCAAGTGAACTGGACTGCTACAACGTGCGAAGTCATAGGACCAGAGGCTGGCAAGCTAAGAGGGGGTATGTTTGATCTCAATGATATGCCCGATCAGGCACAAACCTTAGCGGTGCTGGGCCTTTTTGCCGATAGCCCAGTACGAATAAACAATGTCTGGAATATGCGCATTAAAGAAACGGACCGATTGGCTGCGGTCCATACCGAGCTTAAAAAGTTTGGCGCTGAGGTTGAAGAAGGGCATGATTATCTCATCATTCATCCTCTGAAAACCTATGCTGGCAAGGTCGAGGTAGATACCTATGGTGATCACCGTATGGCGATGGCCTTTGCCCTGGCAGGCTTGCGTCTGCCGGGGGTGACGATAAAAGATCCGTCCTGCGTGGCCAAAACCTTTCCTGAGTTTTTTGATGTCTTGGAAAGTCTATGAAACTGCGATTGGTTGACGGAGGCTTGCTATGATGACGTCTGTGACGGAGCGCCAAATCATAACCATAGACGGGCCAGCGGCCTCAGGCAAGTCAAGTGTAGCCAGAGGTGTGGCAGATGCCCTCGAGCTACCTTTTGTCTCGAGTGGTCTGCTTTACCGGGCAGCTACCTATCTGGCCTTAAGAGAAAACATAAATCCTGGTGATGAAGAGGCAGTGCTCGAGCTACTCAAAAAACATGACATTGAACTCATTGCCATTCCGATAGAGCCAAACCGTGTCAGTTGTGATGATCAGGATATAAGTGCTGCGCTGCATACCGATGATGTAGATGCCAATGTTTCGGCGCTGGCTGTCCTACCGGGGTTAAGGCACTGGATTAATGACCGCTTGCGTGAAGTCAAAGGCTCCTTTGTAGTGGAGGGGCGAGACATGGGTGCTGTTGTTTTTCCTGAGGCCAGTCATAAATTTTATCTGACTGCGAGCGCAGCGGTACGCGCTCAGCGCCGGGTTAGTGAGCGCGAAGCTGATCTTGCCAGCATTGAAGCTGCCCTTAAAAACCGCGATGAAAAAGATAAGAAGCAGCTAGCACCAGCCTCTGATGCCAAGCAGATATGTACCGATAAGCTAAGTTTAGATGAAGTCATTCAGGCTTTACTTCGTGAAATAAAGGTAACTGCGTAAGCGTGAGTTCTCCTTTTGCCCTTCCTGCCTCAAAGCTAAAGCGGGTTATTTTAGCCAGTACGCATCATAAGCCGAGTGCTCATGCATTGGTGCGCAGCTATGCCAGGGCGCTCGAGTCCCTTGGCGTAGAGGTCTTTGTTGACCTCGAGGGTACCGAACCTCTCGCCCAATTTGCCTCAGATTTTGATCTGGTGATCTCTGTGGGTGGCGACGGCACCATGCTTTCTACTGCAAGGCGACTGGTTGGTGCAACGGTTCCGACGCTGGGGGTTAACCTCGGTAAGCTAGGTTTTTTAGCCGAGCATGATCCTGAAGATATCGACGCTTATCTGGCAGGTGAAACGCCGCAGGGCTGGCAGATGGAATCGAAAATGATGCTGCAAGTCACGCTCAAAGATAAAATTATGTACGCCCTTAACGACGTCTCGATTGGTCAGGGCGTGATTAACCGCTTACTCAACATCGATATGAGTGTTGATGATACGCACGCAACGCAGTACCGTGCCGATGGCCTGGTCATTTCAACCCCCATTGGTTCTACGGCCTATAACCTGTCATTAGGGGGACCAATCTTGAGTCAAAACCTTCGGGCTTTTGTGATTACGCCGATTGCTCCTCATGCTTTGACCAATAGGCCCATAGTGATTGAAGGCTCAGCAAAGGTTCACTGCACAGTCAAAAATGCAGGGACAGAACTGGCACTGCTGGCAGATGTTCAGGAAAGGCTCGAGCTATCAGCAGGCGATACATTTACCGTTTGCGCTGCGCCAACTGATTTTTTGCACCTCTCTAACAGTAAGCGCAGCTATTTTGAAATTTTGCGCTCCAAACTTTCCTGGGGTGAGTTGCCCAAACTTTCTTAAATTAGATTTCTTGCGAAAGTATCAACTGAATTCAGATACAAGGCGATACAATCTGGCTTCGCCAGTTGTTCAAGCATCATGTTCAGTGATTCAGATACATCATGTTCAGTGAGCAACCTCGAGGCCAGTATCCATCACTACTTAACTGGACTTTTGCAAGAAATCTATTGTTTTGTACGGGTATTAACTCAGGTGAGGTTGTAACTTTTGCAGCATAGCCCCCTTGGGCATAGCGCCAACAAAAGTATCTACGGCTTTACCCCCTTTAAAAACCATAAGCATAGGAATGCTTTGCACCCGATATTTTTCAGAGGTTTGTGGGTTTTCATCGACATTCAGCTTGACGATTTTGAGCTTGCCAGCCAGCTCACTCGAGAGTTCTTCTAAAACAGGGGCAATCATGCGGCAGGGGCCACACCACTCAGCCCAAAAATCAACCAGAACCGGAACACTGGCAGAAACATCTGTACCAAAACTGCTGTCATTGCTCTGAACGAGCCAGGGAAGGCTATTGCCGCATTTGCCACAGGCAGGAACCTGACCAGCAGGCGGAGTGGAAAGGCGATTTTTTGCGCCACAATTAGGGCATTTGACAATGGGGTTCATAGCTTTAGTTTAGGAAAAAGCCCAGATTTTGAACAGAAGACAAATGACAGGGGAGGGTGAAAAGGGGTGTAGGAAGTTCATACCTCTTCTTTGATGCGTTGATAAAGGCATTTCCCCTTGCTTCGCGTGCATCCAGAGAGCATTGAAAAGAGATGAGTTTACTGGTTCTATTCGTGGGTATTAGCTTAAGAAACCTTTAGCTAGCTTAAGCTTGGCTTAAGCATTGGGCTTTAAGCTAAAGGTATGAAGGGCTTGCACAGGTATAAAACTAAGTTATTTCGAGCTAGGCGGTGGTTTCGCCTTGTAGTTAGTTTTATAGCTGCGTTAGCTGTGAGTTTTGGCCTGGTGTTGGCGCAGGATTTGCAGGACGGTACAGAAGTTTTACTTACCGATTTAAACAGTGAAACAATTGTAGGTCACGGACAAGTAGCGGCTGGCGTTTTACACCTAAGATTGATGGAAAGAACAGGAGGCTTTTATCTTTATCTGATTTTTCCGGACGGTCAGGTGAACAGTCATCAGGGACAGCAGATGCCAGGATTTGTTGGAGTTTATGGTGACAACGGGGAACTGCTCGAGTTCTCAGCTGTACTGGCAGCCAAGGGTAATATAGGGCTGGATCTCATACCCTCTGACGAAGCTACTCTAAATAATCAGGATGCCAATCCCGGTGAAGCTCCGCCACAGTCTGATACTAATTAAAGTAAACTCTCCTTTATAAACCTATGACGAAACTCAAGGCAAAAATCCTTATTGTAGAAGATGACAAACGGCTTTCCGATATGCTCTGTCAGGAGTTGGGCTATGAAGGCCATGAAGCTGTTGCGGTATCTAGTGGCTCAGAAGCGCTGCAAAGGGCAACGGGTGAAAGTTTTGATCTGATTGTGCTTGATCTCAATTTGCCTGATATGGACGGTCTGGAAGTTGCCGAGAGGCTTCATGGTCAGGTGGCCAGCAGCATTCTTATGCTGACGGCTAGGGCCGATCTGGCAAGCCGGGTTGCCGGGCTTTATGCCGGGGCAAGTGATTATATGACCAAGCCTTTTAGCTTGCAGGAACTGCTGGCGCGTATTTATGTGCGCCTTCGTGAGCGCAACCCTAATAATGGGCGCCTGACTTATAAGGAACTCGAGCTAGACAGCAACTCGAGGCAGTGTATTGTCAAAGATGAAGTCCTAATCTTGACCGCACATGAATACAGTTTGCTTGAGCTACTGCTAAAAAATCAGGGGCGTATCTTTTCCAAAGAAGAAATCGAAACGAGGCTCTACCACAGTCATGATGGGCCAGATTCTAACACCATTGAAGTTTTTGTCTCGAGCCTGCGTAAAAAATTAGCTCAGTCAGGTATTGAAGGTCTAATCAGTACGGTGCGAGGCATGGGCTATGTCATTCAGTAAATGAGCTTGCGCTTTCGGCTAAGTTTGCTGCTGGCACTGCTCACGCTGGCGGCGATGGCACTTTTCGCCATACTCGAGTATCAACTGTTTACCCGTTCTCAGCTCGAGCAACTTGAACTCGTTCTGGAGCGTGACCTCGAGCGGGCCCAAACCCTATTTAGCAATCCACTTCTGGGTGCCAGTCTGACAGGCTTGAAAGAACGCGGTTTCATTCAGCAATTTGTGAATAGTAGTGGGCAGGTTGTCATTCCGCCGAATACAACCGACGTCTTACCCTCAGTTGAGAGCATCCGCATAGAAAAAGTTGGGGAGCAAAACATGCTGTTGGCGCAAACGGTCTGGCTGTCGCAAACAGGGGCAAGCCTCGGAACGATTCGAGTTGCGCTTGATGTCAGCAGTACGCTGTCAGCCCGGCGTATTTTGCGGGCGAGTCTGGCACTAAGTAGCCTTATCATTGCCAGCTTGACGGTGTTAAGCGGGCTATGGCTACTTAACCGGGCTTTAAAACCCTTAAGAAATCTGGCTGGAGAGGCCAGACAAATTGATCCGGCAAGACCGCGTATGGCGGTTTATAGAGGGCCACAGGATGAGGTGGCTGATCTGGCCCTGGCGCTAAATGGAGCACTCTCGAGCATTCGGGAGCGTCAGGAGGCCGAAAGAGCCAGCCTGGCTGAGATTGCCCACGAGTTAGCCGCACCCCTGAGTCTTGTCGCTGGACACCTGAGTTCGCTGCAAAACCAGCTTAAAGACAGCCGTTTAGACGCTGCTAAAGATGCCGCCGATGAACTGCTTTATACCTCGCAGGATTTGCTGACCCTAGCCAGAGGAGAACTCGAGCAAGACCCGGATTTTAAGATTTGTGATCTGGTTGAGGTACTGGAAAAACTTAGTAGAGCCTATCCAGGAGTCACCTTGCAAGCCCCTGAAACAGCGCGGGTAGCTGGAAACCCTGACCGCTTAATGCAGATGGTGCGCAATCTGGTGCGCAATGCGGTTCAGGCATGTGGCAGTGCTGAAAAAGTAAGGCTCGAGTTAAAGCAGAGGGCAGAGCAGTTCGAGCTAAAAGTCATAGATGAAGGTGATGGTATAGCGCCTGAAGACCTCACTAAAATCTTTGACCGCTTTTTTACCAAACGAGGTGGGGTAGGGGTAGGGCTGAGTGTTGCGCGGCGCATTGCCCAGCAGTACGGAGGAGACATAAACGCTGAATCCAGTCCAGGGCTTGGTACGACTTTTACGGTTTTTCTGCCTAGCTTCGACAGTATCACCGAGTCCTGAACAATTTTTCAGGTGTTTCGTTTCACTTTGTCCAGCCAAGTTTGCAACGGTGCCATCGCTTCAAAGTGGTTCATACACAGATCAATGAGCTCAGCTTTATATAAAACCTCACCTGTTATGGGTTCGGGAAAAGCATAGAGACCCTTGTAAAGCAGTAACTCAGCGCGTTCAGGGTGAGCGTCAAAACCTGCCGGAACTTTTTTGTAATGCTTGCCCTCGAGCCTGTACTCATCTTGCAATTTGCTGACAATCGTCAGGAGTTCGGCCCCGAGAGTCTCGTCAGTGACCGCTTTACGGTAAGCCTCGAGCATAGGCTTAGTGAACTGAAACATGCCAGCCATAAGCTCGAGCTTGTCTGCTGAAAGCTGAAAACCAAAGGCAGACGCCTCCATCTTTTTGCCAACGCCATCCCAGAAAAGACCACTGACATTAGTTTTGTACGGGTCTTTGTTTTTGCTAAAGCGCGTATCTCGGTTGACGCGTAAAAGCGTACCTGAGCCATTGGTACGGACATCTACCATGACATTGCTTATTTGTGCCAGACGCGGCCCTAGCTCCTGTATAAAGGCTAAAGCTGGCTCTCGCACATAGCGCAAGTAGCTTTCCTGATTTGCTTCAAACCAGGCTTTCGTATTGTTTTCCTGTAAGTTTCTAAAAAAAGTCAGGCTCTCTTCGGGAAAGCCGTTAAAAGATGATGTCACGCTTGACCTCCAGATAAAGTCAAAGTGCAAGGATCAACGCAGTTTACCTTGCACTTTGATAAAAGCTTTAATTCATCGAGTGAAGACCGACTTTGTTCCCTTCGGTATCTAAAAAGAAGGCAATAAAGCCATTTTCTCCAATGCTCATTTTTTCAGCCAGCACTTTACCGCCAGCACTTTCCACTTTGCTCAGAGGAACACTCAGGTCGTCGCCCCCATTCAGATAAATGACGCTGCCTGTCTGACTGGGTGTGTACTGCAAGGACTCACTTTGTACCAAGGCGCCGCCTACCCCCTGACCATTTTGATAGGGAAGTATAGTCATGAGACCTTCGCCCATCATGTCCTGAGTAGTAAGCTCGGCGTCTAAAACGGTGCTGTAAAAAGCTTTTGCTCTGTCTGTATCAGCGACAGGAATTTCAAACCAGTTAAGTGCGTTAGCCATTTGGCAACCTCCAGTGATGAGTCTTTGGGGTTTGGCAAGCATTGCCTTGTGCTCATCTACTTAAAATTTAAGGTATGCAAGTGACAACCTTATGTCAGTAGGGAAAAGAGTAGTTAGTGGATAGTGGTTAGATAATGTTTTTGGATAGCCTCGAGCTCTGCTAAAACTTGTCTTTTCAAACTTTCAGGCTGTAAGACGTTAACTTTGCTGCCCCAGCTCAAAATCCACCCCAGGATTTCTTCGGGTTTTCGTACTTTGAGCGTTACTTTAAGACCTTGAGCTGTGTCCTCGTAGCTGGGTGAATAGATGAGGGGCCTTTCTTTGACCAGATCAGCAATGCTGTTATCAAACAGCAGCTCTACCGCTGTAGTTAAATTGTCAGGGCCATGAAGTTTGTGAACATCAAAATTGGCCTGTCTTGTAAAAGAGATGTCAGTAAGCTCGAGTTCCTTGATACGGCTGAGCCTGAACATGCGCATAGTGTGCCGCATGTGGCAGTACGCCGAAAGCATCCAGGCACCACTCATATGTAGCAAGCTATGTGGGTCAATAAGCCTTTCAGAAAAGGCATCTTCTTGATTACTGGTTCTTTTTTTGTAGCGAATACGGACACTCTTTCTTGCCACTATGCTTCGGCGTAACTGCTGTAACACCTCAGGAACGCCAACGTCTGCCTCACTATCCAGACTAATAAAACGGATGTTGTTTTTTAGGTAGCTAACCTCGGCCAGTACCTTAGCTTGCAGCAGCGCCTCTATCTTGCGGCTTGCAGCTTGCGCGGCTTGCTGGTACTGTGCGTCAAAGCTTTTTGCCATAAGGTCACTGCCCAAAATCAGCATAATAGCCTCATCGGGACTGAGCGAAACGGGCGGTAAAAAATAGCCCTCCATAAGCCAGTACCCCTGCCCGGCAGCCGAGACCACCGGCACACCTGACTCGCAAAGTGCCTGAACATCTCGGTAAATGGTGCGCTTGGTGACTTCAAAGGTGCGGGCAAGCTCATCGGCAGTAACCCGGTCACGCCCTTGAAGCTCGAGTACAATCGCCAGCAGCCGATCTGTGCGGTTCATGCCCTAACGATACCGTTTGCTCAGGAACTTATTTTTTTAGAAATTACTTTGCGAGTAAATTGGTTACTTATTTGCGTATAAATCCCCTCCAACTCCCCTTTAAAAAAGGGGAGAGCCAACACATTTCCCCTTTTTTACAAAGGGACTAAGGGGATTTTTTTTGCAGATAAATTAATGCGCATTAAGGCTACCGCACTTGACTTATATGCAAAATACATATATGCTATTTACATATAAGGTGATGATGATGCCTGATTTAAAGAACGACGAACAAATTTTTCTAGACAGGTATAGCGCTGAAGCTTTTGCCAAACCCTCGGTTACGGTAGATGTGGTCATCTTGACCATAAAAGAAAAAAAGCTCTGCGCCCTTTTGAGTAAACGGCAGGACTATCCATTTAAGGATTACTGGAGCCTTATAGGGGGTTTTGTTGGCATAGCTGAAAGTCTGGATGATGCTGCAAAGCGGGTGCTGGCTGAAAAAGGAAACCTGGCGGGGGTTTACCTCGAGCAACTTTACACCTTTGGTGACGTGCAGCGTGACCCACGTATGCGCATCATAAGTGTGAGCTACTACGCCCTGACTAATATCGATGCTCTAAAGGAATCAGAGAGTGTAAAACTATTTGAGGTTTCAGTACCGTGGGAAGGGGAAACGGGGGGAAGTGTGGATGTGTTAAACCAGGAAGGTGCAAAAGAAAACCTGGCGTTTGACCACGAAGCAATTTTGGGCATGGCAATAAAGCGCATAAGGGGAAAGCTCGAGTACGTCCCCATAGGGTTTGAACTCTTACCTGAGCGCTTTACCCTGCGAGAACTGCAAGAGGTTCACGAAATCATCCTGGGAAAAACCCTCAATAAAGATGCTTTTAGAAGAAAAGTTCTGGCTTCGGGAGTGCTCGAGGCTACAGGAGATTTTGAGATAGGCAAAGGTTTTAGACCTGCCGAATACTTCAAATTTCTCGGAATAAATTAGGAAAATAAGATGAAAAAGGATAAGTCTAAAAAAAAGCAAGGTGGAATCCAAATATATTTTGCCAGAAATAGATTCATCAAGAAAGTTGAGCCAAAGAGATCTTTAACCCCAATTAAATTTTATGGTAAAGAGATTTACCGATTCTTCGGAGAGTATTGGCAAGCAAAAGCTTTATTAGAGGGAAAAGTTTGGATAAGTACACTATCAGTTTGCAGAAATTATGAAAATCCTCTGCAAGGAGATCCTTTTGAGGGAAAAGCTGAACACACAATAAATGCAAAGGGCTTCGGTTATGAAAGAAAAATAGGATTGGCAAATGAAATGACGGGAATGAAAAATCATGAGGAAGCACTGTATAGCCTAAATTCACACAAAATTGAGTATGAGATTCCAGATGCATATGTCTTATGTACAACCGAAGTATATAAACCAGAAAAAATGGCAGAGACTTTTGGGAACTATGCAGTAAAAATCAAAGAACCTCAACAATTCTTTAAGGTGGTTACAAAAAAATTAGAGCATTTAAAAGGAAATATGAATAGTAGATTCTCGAGGGTTATATATAAAACGCCGTTAACATTTCAAAATGAAGAAATTTACACAGAGCCTGACCTAGATGATATAGGTTTTCTGAAAATGCCAGACAAATACGCAAATCAGAAAGAAGTGCGTATGCTTTGGTTCCCTTCAAACCGATTACCAATTAGTCCATTTTTATTAAATTGTTCCGAGGCTTCACAATTTTGTGAATTAGTAACTAAAACTGGTTTCTAAATTTCTAAAAAGTTTGACGAAGGAGTACATCATGAATATCATCACTTCCACTGACTCTTACAAAGTCACCCATTTCAAACAGTACCCTCCTGACACAACTCAGATGTTTAGTTACATTGAGTCAAGAGGTGGGGTTTACAGCGAAACCAAGTTTTTTGGCTTGCAATCGCTGCTTAAAACGTGGTTAGAAAACCCTGTCACCGAGGCAGATGTCGAAGAGGCGGATGAGCTTTTTAGGGCGCATTTTGGCGCAGACTATTTTCCTAAAGCGGGCTGGCTCAAAGTTGTCAAGGACTATGGTGGTTTGCCTCCTATCAAAATACGCGCAGTGCCCGAGGGCATGCTGGTGCCTACGCATAACGTACTGGTCACCGTTGAGTCAACTGACCCTGACTTGTTCTGGCTGCCCGGGTGGTTAGAAACGCAGATTTTGCGCACCATCTGGTACGGTACGACGGTCGCTACGGTGAGCCATAGCATTAAAAAACTCATTTTGAATTTCCTCGAGCGTACCGCCGATGATCCGCAGACAGAAATCCCATTTAAACTACATGACTTTGGCGCAAGGGGGGTATCAAGTGCTGAGTCTGCGGGTTTGGGCGGCTGCGCCCACTTGGTCAATTTTATGGGTTCAGATACGGTTGAAGCCCTGCTCTTTGCCCGCAGGTATTATCAGGAGCCAATGGCAGCTTTTTCTATTCCGGCTATGGAGCACTCAACGGTGACCAGTTGGGGCAAAGATGCCGAAGCCGAGGCGTATGCCAATTTCGTGAAACGGTTTGCCAGGCCCGGCACTATTGTGGCGGCAGTGTCAGATAGCTATGACATCTATCATGCGGTTGAGCACATCTGGGGAGAGCAGTTAAAGGATGAGGTAGTAAATTCGGGAGCAACAGTTGTCATTCGCCCGGATAGCGGTGACCCGCCTCTGATTGTGCTGCGCACCTTGCAAATGCTCGAGCAAAAGTTTGGCGTAACCAGAAACAGCAAGGGCTACAAAGTTCTCAACAATACCAGGGTTATTCAGGGGGACGGCATAAACGAAGATGCCATTCGCCGTATTCTTGATCTGGCAGAGCGCTACGAGTACAGTGCCTCGAATATTGCTTTTGGTATGGGCGGCGCGCTCTTGCAGCAGGTCAACCGCGACACGCAAAAATTCGCTATGAAGTGTTCCGAAGTTGTGGTGGATGGGGTTGCGCGCCCTGTGAGTAAAGACCCGGTTACTGACCCCGGCAAGAAGTCTAAAACAGGCAGGCTCGAGCTTTACCGCATAAACGGCAAGCTGGTGACCAGTAGCGAAGAATTGGGGGCCGAGAAAGTGCTGCGTACCGTGTATGAAAATGGCAGGTTGCTCATTGACGACAGCTTAGCTGAGATTCGGGCCAGATAAAAAAGGTCAGGGTTAGAAAAAATTATCATCTCAGTTAGCCTTTTGATTAACTCTTCTAGCCGTGTTAAAGTGAAAGTACGTCGAGAGTGCGACATTTGGCACGTTGGATTTTTCCACTCGACGACTTTTTTATGGCTGTATAACTAATCCATATCCTAAATAATGACCTTCTTTGTTTCGTATGGAATTTTGTATTTTTGTGAAATGAGATTCATCTTGCCTTGCAACTTTTCGATATATTGCCCCTGCAACCATATCAGCTAATTGAATTCCAACACTATAATGAGAAGGGGCAACAAAAAGACCTTCAACTAAGTTTTTGTAGCTTGATGAGTAATTAAATTGACCATTTAAAAGCTTTTGGTGCATTCTCAAAAGCCTTTTGTCTTCATGAGGATTTCTATGGTCGCAAATGATTATTCCGTAAGTGGGGTGCCCTGTCTCCCGTTGAGTATCCTGCAAATAATATTGAAAACGCTCAGTGACTGGTTTATATGTGTATAAATATAAATCGTCAGTTGTATTGATATCTTCTTTCTTATAGGCTTCGGGTGCAAATGATGCGGCCGCAATAACTTTGATTGACCTATCAGCACTGATAATATGAAAAATTTCGTCTCTTAGCGCATTTTTTTGATCAATATCTAAATGAGATAAACTACTATCCTTGCTTCGGTCATTTGGAGAAAACCAACGCCACTTAACTTCTCCGCGCACTTTATAACTATCCATAATCCGTTTAAGTTTTTTTGCAACTTGCATCCATTTGCTATCAGGAATAATTACTCCGCCAATAACATAAAAATCATGCTTCATTCTTTCAGGCAAAGGAACTTTTCCTGATTCATCTATGAATAACATTTGCATATAGACTACTTTAAATGACTAAATTTGTTTTTGGCAACTCGAGAAATAAAACTATCTTTCTTCCAAAAGTTCAGAAATACGTGACAGGCAGCGGTAGTGCTTTTTGGCATAGGCACTGTTTTTGTAGCTGTCGTCAAACAAGTCATCCAGAGCAATATCCCCTGAAAGCCTGAAGCCAATCTTTAAGTCATACAGCTTATCAATGAAATGCACAAAGCGAATGGCGTCATTTTGATTGCTTATGGGCTCGGCGTTGCGCAGGTAGAGGGCGTCCATTTGCTTGAGCAGGTGCGCGTAGCGTATGGGGTGGTTGGACTGCAAAAGGGTAAAGAGTTCTGACCAGTGGGCGTCCACCTTAGTAGAGGCGGGTTCGGTTCTTTCCAGGTGCTCGAGATCACCTGTACTCAGAAGCTCAGCGACCTTTTCCCGTTTACGGTAATCTGGCCCCTCGAGCTTTAAGGTTTCAAAACGCTCGGCAATGCTCTGAATTTCTCGTTTAAAATCACTGGCATTAAAGCGGCCTTGTCCCTGAGCGGCGGGCGGTGTATTTGACGTTGTTAAGACAAAGCCACCCTGCTCAAAAACATAATTTAGGAAAGTTTTGACAATAAGCGTATTGCCCGGGTCGTCAAGCTCAAATTCATCAATACAGTAAAGGCGATTGTTGCCTAGCTCGAGCTGAGCCTTTTCTTTTCCCAAAACCCCAATAGCATGTACCAGTTCAGAAAATGACATGTAAACTTTGCTGCCCTCATAGGCGCTATACGCTGAAGCTAATAAGTGCGTCTTGCCAACACCAAAGCCGCCATCAAGGTAAAGACCTTTCCCCAAAACCGTCTTTTTCTGCCAGGGAAAGCGTCCACCTTGCACATCAGGTGAAGCATTTAAAAAGCTCTGGGTTTTCTGCAGTGCATCTGCTTGACTGGGGTCCTGAGGTTTATAGCTTTCAAACTTGGTTTCACCAAAGCGCGGTGGGGGGGTAAATTCGGGTAATGACTTAGCTGATATGTCAAGGTCATTTAAGCGGTAGACGTCAGACACGACGAAAAGACTAGCATGCCAATGCCAATTAGACTGTAAAAAAAGGATATAGTTTGTCTAACGAAACAAATATTGTTTCGAGGTTTAGATTTTCTGTCGGAAGATTGAATTAAAAGTTTTCTTTTTGCCTAAGCCATCTAATCTTCTCATAAGTAACTTGAAAAATAGATAAGAGATATAAATTAATTTATATCTTTGTGGGTCTGTAACTTTTTGGTTATTGAGATATGTCACACTATAAATAGACGAGGCGTACTGTGGATCAAGCCAAAGCTTTTAAATCAAAACGAACGTTTCCGCGTTTTTATCTGGCGGATTTGCTGGCGGGCATATCGGTTGCCTTAGTCGCTATACCTCAGGGGATGGCTTACGCTGAGCTGGCAGCAGTTCCTGCTTATACCGGGCTTTACGCGGTGGCTTTTGCTTCTATAGCTGCGGCTTTTTTTGTCTCGAGCCCTTACTTGCAAACCGGGCCAGTCGCTACGACTTCGCTTTTAACCTTTGGTGTCTTGAGTCACCTGGCTGTACCTAACTCACCCTATTACCTCGAGCTTGCTGGCTTGCTGGCGATTCTGGTTGGGGTTGTTCGTGTTCTGGTTGGGGTTCTTAAACTGGGGCGTATTGCCTATCTCATGTCACAGCCCGTACTCATGGGCTTTACTACAGCAGCAGCTTTTCTGATCTTTACCTCACAGATTCCGACTTTTTTAGGCGCTACTGCCCCTGGCAATAATATTCTGGCAAGAGCTTTTTTTACCCTCATTCACCCAGGACAGTGGCACTTAGACGCTATCGCTTTAGCATTAGCGAGTATGCTGGTTATTCACCTGTCAAGGCGGGTACATCCTTTGTTTCCGGGTATTCTGGTAGCGGTTGTGCTTGGTCTAGGCGTTGCTTTTTTTCTGCCCTATCACAGTGCAGTTATTGGTCAGGTGCCTTCTGGTCTTCCGGCAATTGATTTGACACCTCCAGTTAAAGCCATTCCAAACTTGCTGGTAGGTGCCTTGGTCATTGCCTTTGTGGGTTTTGCCGAAGCAGCGTCCATTTCCCGAACGTATGCCACCCAGGACCGCAGTTCCTGGAGCGCCGATCAGGAGTTTATAAGTCAGGGTGTCGCCAATGTCGCCGCAGGGTTCTTTGGAGGGTTTCCCGTTGGCGGTTCCTTTTCTCGCAGTTCGGTTAGTCGCCTTGCTGGCACCAAAACGCGCTGGAGTGGGCTGGTGGCAGGTTTACTGGTACTGGCGTTTTTGCCTTTTACCTTTATTCTTTCCTATTTACCTAAAGCGGTTCTGGCTGCCATCGTCATTATGGCGGTCATTAAACTCCTCAGGTTTAGAGAGCTTTATCGGTTAAGAAATTACTCCAAAACACAGGCTTATATTGCCTGGATTACCTTTGTGCTGAGCATCGTGCTATCGCCGCGTATTGATCTTGCCCTGCTTATTGGCATTAGTCTGGCGGTTGCGCATCATCTGCGCCGTGAGCAAAAAGTGTTTATGGACATCTGGGAATATGCCGACACTTTGCACGTAAAGCCAAAAGGGGTTTTGTGGTTTGGCTCGAGTGCCAATGTCGAGGAGCAAATTAATGAGGCGCTTTCCATCCATAAGGGCGTTAAAAAGCTCGAGTTCCATCTGGGCGGGGTAGGTCGGGTAGATTTGAGTGCTGCGCTTATGCTAAAACGCCTTCAGGAAGATGCTGAAAAGGCCGGGCTCGAGGTCGAGTTTAGTGGCATTCCGCCGATGGCCAGAAGCTGGGTTAAGCGTATCTGGGAGGACTAGGTCCGTAGACCTGAGCATTATTCATGAATAGTGGCTACACCTACCGCGAACAACTAGGAAAAAAAGCCAGAGGTCACACGGTTTTATCCTATTTGAGTAGCTATTATCGGCACTCGAGCCCGGGCCAGTGGCAGGAGCGAATTGAGAGGGCTGAGGTTTTTGTTAACGAAAAAAGGGCTAACGCAAACGACCTTCTAAAGGCGGGTGAGGTGCTTAGCTGGCGGCGACCGCCCTGGCAAGAAGAGGAGGTTCCGAAAACCTTTGACCTCATTTATGAAGATAGTGATGTGTTGCTTGTGGCCAAACCCAGTGGCTTGCCCACGGTGCCAGCGGGTGGTTTTCTGGAAAATACCTTAGTCCATCTTGTTAAAAGTCTTGTTCCTGAGGCTAACCCGGTTCACAGGTTGGGCCGTGCTACCTCTGGTTTGGTGCTGTTTAGCAAGACGCGACAGGGGGCTCGAGGGCTGGGTAAAGGCTGGGAACAAGAGGTCGAAAAAATCTATCTGGCCTTAGCAGAAGGGTCGGCACTTAAAGGTAGCTACATGATTACAGAGAAGATTGGTCCTGTTAACCATACACGTCTTGGCACTGTACACGCTGCAAATTCTCTTGGCAAGCCATCTCTTAGTGAAGCCTGGGTACTGGCAAGAAGAGATGGTCAGACCTTATTTAAGGTAAGGCTTGGTACAGGGAGACCTCACCAGATTCGTATTCACCTGGCAGCGATAGGACATCCTTTAACAGGCGATCCTCTTTACGCCAGAGGTGGACAGCCTTTAGCTAATGCTGGTCTACCCGGAGAGGGTGGCTACTATCTTCACGCGCATACCCTCGAGTTCAAGCATCCACGAACCGGGCAACGCCTAAGATTTGAAGCTATCCCGCCAGAAGTGTTGAGCTTGGACAATTTTGCCGTGCCTCAGTAACTGGAACTTGTGAGCTTTTGATTTCAAACTGAGCCGTCAAGCCTTGTTAAATTGCTGAAAGCAGCCAGGCGCTTAATGGTTTCTAGAACTAAACGACTCTTGCTGCACTATTACTTAATCCCTTAAAAACATTCTTTTACGATGACAGGGCTCGAGCAATTTGATATAAGAATAGAAAAATATGGGTGAGTCTTTATGAAAACCAAAGAAAATACTGCTCGTTTACTTATTTCATGTGCTGATAGACCAGGGATTGTTGCCACTGTTTCGCAGTTTTTAGCGGCGCAGGGTGCTAACATTCTTGACTCGAGGCAGCACAGTACCGACCCTGAAGCCGGACGCTTTTTTATGCGTATGGTTTTTTATCTTGACGATCTGATTAACAAACGTGAAGCGCTAGACAAGGCTTTTCAAAGCGAAGTAGCAGAGCGGTTTGCCATGGATTACCGGTTTAGCCGGGCAGATAGACGTAAGCGCATGGCGATTTTGGTTTCAAAGTATGATCACTGCCTGTTAGAGCTTTTATGGAAATGGCAGCGTGAAGAGCTCGAGGTTGATATTCCTCTGGTTATTTCCAATCATGATGACCTGCGCAAAATGGTTGAATCTTACGGCTTAGCCTATTACTACCTGCCGCTTACCAAAGACACCAAACCAGCCCAAGAGACCGAAATTGACCGCTTATTGCAGGAGCACAACATTGATTTTGCCGTGCTGGCACGCTATATGCAAATTTTGAGCAAAAATCTGGCAGAGAAGTACAGTTCGCGCATCATCAATATTCATCATTCGTTTTTACCTGCTTTTATTGGCGCTAACCCGTACAAAAAAGCCTATGAGCGCGGTGTTAAATTGATTGGTGCTACCGCTCACTATGTCACCGATGATCTGGATGAAGGGCCAATTATTGAGCAGGATGTTGAGCGGGTAAGTCACCGCGATCAGGTGGATGATCTGGTCAGGATTGGCCGGGATATTGAGCGCAAAGTGCTGGCAAAGGCTGTGCAGGCGCACGTTGAAGACCGGGTTATTATTTTTGAGAACAAGACGGTTGTCCTATAAAACAGCTCTGGCATCTATGGTAAACTTTTAGCGCTCGAGCGTGGTCCTTGCGCCACGTCCTAAGTCTGGTTTATTCCTCTAAAGGAGGTTTATGATGTCTGAGTCCCGCCCCTTGCGTGTGGCGATTATTGGTGCTGGCCCAAGTGGCTTTTATGCGGCAGAGGCACTGGCAAAAGAACTGGAACATGTCTCGGTTGATCTCTTTGACCGCCTGCCAACGCCTTATGGTCTGGTGCGTTTTGGAGTGGCTCCCGATCACCAGAAAATTAAGTCAGTAACCAAAATGTACGAAAAAACCGCGCAGCGTGACAATGTACGGTTTCTCGGAAATGTCGCCTTTGGTCAGGATATTAACCATGAAGATCTAAAGCGTCACTATGATGCCATTATTTATACGGTAGGTGCATCCTCTGACCGCAATCTGTCTATTCCTGGAGAAGAGCTTTTAGGCAATATGTCGGCTACGGAGTTTGTCGCTTGGTACAACGGACACCCTGATTATGAAGCGCATATCAGCGTAGTAAACGCTGAAGCTGTTGCTGTTATTGGCATGGGGAATGTCGCTGTAGATGTGACTCGAGTCTTAGCCAAATCTGTAGATGAGCTTAAAACTTCAGATATTGCCGATCATGCCCTCGAGGTCTTAAAAGACAGCAAAGTTAAAGATGTCTATATGATCGGTCGCCGCGGTCCGGCTCAGGCCAAATTTACCACCAAAGAAGTACGTGAGCTTGGCGAACTGCTCAATGCTGACATTGTGGTTGATGAAGCCGAAATGGAAATAGACGAAGCCAGTCTCGCCTCTATAGAAAATGACCCAACTACCAAGAAAAACATTGAGGTATTAACTGACTTTGCCAAAAAACCCTTAGAAGGCAAAGGCCGCCGCGTGCATATTCGCTTTTTGGCTTCGCCGGTTGAGGTCATGGGTGATGGCAAAGTGGAAGCCATTAAACTCGAGAAAAATCGCCTCGAGCCAAGTGGCGATTACATCAATGCAGTAGGCACAGGAGAATACGAAACTTTAGCTGTACAAATGGTCTTGCGGAGCGTGGGTTACCGCGGAGTGGCTCTTCCGGGTGTGCCGTTTGATGAGCGCCGGGGCGTCATTCCTAATGATAAAGGGGTGGTGCTGGATGCACCTAAAGGTAAGCCAGTTGGTGGTGAGTATGTGGCCGGTTGGATTAAACGCGGCCCTAGTGGTGTAATTGGCACCAACAAGGCCGATGCTGCTGAAACTGTTGAGCAGCTTATTGCTCTGCAAGGTGAGGCTGAACTTCACGATGACGTCAACAAAAACCCTGAGGTGGTGCTCGAGCTCTTACAAAACCGAGGCGTGCCCTACATCACTTTTGACCAGTGGCTTAAACTTGACAAATTAGAAACCGAGGCGGGTCTGGCCTCAGGTCGCCCAAGAGTCAAGTTAACCAACGTTCAAAAAATGCTCGAGGCTTGCGCGGATTAGGTAAGAGTACGTAAGTGAGGCATTTGGGGATCAGATAAATGAGGCTGAGGCGTTGACTCGAGCCTGCTTCGTTATAGCTTCAGTCCTAAGCTTCGCTTTTGCTGGCATGCTTGGGCTCGAGCTAAGAATGCTAGGTTTTCCCGATGGCTATTTAACTGATTTTGATCGAGCCAAAAGGGTCTATTATGCTGTTTTTGGGGTTTTAGGTATTGGGCTGGGTCTTTATTTTGGCTATCTTGCCTTTTACCCCTCAAAAGGCAAGTCAAAAAGGTACATTCTCGGTTCAGCCCTTTTATTTGCCGTGCTTATCCTTTGCTTTTTTGCTCTGCATTTTGCTTTGTCTTTGAGACTTGATAGGGGGCAGGGCGCTTAAACGATAAAACTGAAAGTAAAATATCCTACTCCTTAAACTCATCTTTTTTTCAAAATTTGCGGGCTATGTTCGTGCTACTTTGCCTTTAGAGTAACTAACTCTATTTGGACGCCATGAGGCTTAGCTAGTATTTGGGCGCTTTAGCTAAGCGGAGCAAGTAGCGCAACCGACCAGAGACGTTTCGGTTGCCTTTTGCCTGGGTATTTAAGTGCGCAAGGAGGCAGCATGAGAGAAGTCAAAGTGCTAGTACTGGCCTTAGTGCTGGGTAGCTTAATAAGTTGTGGGGGCCGCGTAAGTGTTCCTGCACCCATTCCAAGTAATCCTGAAGAAGGCTCACCTGCACCCCTCGAGGGTCTAGAAAACATCGAGAGGCCGCTGGTCTCGAGCTACTTTCGTATTGTCGAATCAAAAAATGACACCGAAGTTGTTCAGCAAATGCTGGTACAAGACTTCCTTTATCGCCCCAGACAGTCGGGCTTTTCTGGCTATGAAGGCTGGGATGTCTTAACCACGCCCTGGCCCTGGGGTACACCCTCAGGAGATAAATGGCTTTATGTCCGACTAAACCGCGATGCCAAAATGGTTTTAGCCATTAACAAGTGGTCAACACCAGCAGCTTGGTTAGGTGGCTGGCAAAAAGGCAGTTCTTTTGCCAACAATGAAAAAGGCGAAAAAGTTGAGTATCAAACCTTTAGCAAAGATGTCACAAAGGGAGAAGTGGTTTTGCCTCCTATTCCTGACGCGCAGTATGTTTTGCTTTTTGCCGAGTCTGACGGTTCACCCTCAGCAGAACCTGCTTTGCCTGAAGGGCAGACAGAGCGACCTCAAGCCAATCAGACCTGTCCAGACTGGCTTAGTAATAGCTGGGTTGCCGCGGGGCCAGATGATCGGCTTTATAAGAGCTGGCACCCGCAGATTGACCCAATTTACTGGTGTTACTACCGTCATGAGCATGGTTCTGACCCGAGTCTGGTAGGTTATGAACCTGTTTTTGACTATGTGGCTTATTACAACAATCGCCAGAATGAACGCCATGAAGGCTTTAAAGGTTTTGCCCTGATTGATAAAGGGATAGGCTGGTATATAAATGTCCATGCTACCTCTGGCTTAATTGGGCGGGCCTGTGTACAGTTTCATACGGTAGTGTTTTTTGCTCGCGATATGGCAACCGGGGAAAAGTTACTCGAGCTTTCCTACAAAGGTGACTTTGGCGCTATTGTCAATGGTAATAACGACGCTCAGGTTATTCAGCCACAACTGGAAAATTGCCCTGATCAAAGCGCTGTTGCCGAGTCAACGCTGGCCAGAAAAAAACTGCGTATCTTCCAGAATGGTAAAGACCCTGGCAATTATGAACGCTGGGACGGTGGCACCAGTCGCTATCTGGGCATGAGTTTCCCTAACTGGAGTACCGGGATGGGCATTGACATTCGTGACCCCATGACAGGTTGCAACAATGCCAGTTGTACAGCTGCCAGCTTTACCGAAACTGCTGGAGAACAGCGCAGCATTCGTTTTCATGAACTAGGTTTCAGCTATAACAATTTACTTGATAAGTCAGATGGTAAAGCCGGAGACGGCTATTTTTACACGGACCCTTATGGCACCGTGCAGGATGATGACGCTAAAAATACCTTGCGGCAATACATCAAGCCGGGTTTTGAAGCGTTGCTTGATGGTCAGTTTATTACTCAGGATGCCTGGCGAGGGCTTTACGTCTCAGGAAAACACCAGCCCAGGCTCGAGCTCGAGGATGCGCTGGGTGAAATGAATTAAACTCTAAAGCATTTCTGCTTTTAGTCTGCTAGGCTTGGGTCTGGCAGATTTTTGTTTGTCTCAAACTTTCGGTGGATGATAGAGGCGTGAAAGCTTTTTAGACTCGAGCAAACCTCAGGAGCAACTATGGATTCGGTATCACTCAAGCAAGCAAAGCAGATAAAGTCAGCAGTAAATGATCTCTGGCATCTTGGAACCCTGCCTGTTCTGGCACTGGGTACGCTTTCAGGCGTGCTGGGTATTTACTGGGATATTGCCTGGCATATTGATAAAGGGCGAGATAGCTTTTTTACCCCTCCCCATAATTTTATTTATAGCGCCATGCTGATAGTTCTGGTAATGGCTGTTTACACGCTCATTCGTGACCGTAGACAAAGTCATCTACACTTTAAGCTTGGGAGTTTGCGTTTGCAGCCGGGTATCATTATCGTGGCACTTGGCGCTGCCATCACTTTATTTTTTGCACCAGCCGACGATCTCTGGCACCGACTCTTTGGTGCTGATATAACCCTCTGGGCTCCGATGCACCTGATTGGTCTCTTGGGCTTAACGCTGGCAACCTTGGGCGGCTTTATAGCTACTCAGATTGAGGCCGATTTGAACCCTGAGCAAAAGCGCTTATTTCAAAATCTAAGTATCTATTTTGCCATTATGTTTTTAGCCTGGTGCATGCTACTGCTTGCAGAATATGAATTTGGCGTACCCGTTTTCCCCATGTGGGTGGGCATTGCGCTGCTGAGCGCCTTACCCAGCTTTATTCTTTTTCTTATCGCCAAGTTGCGGCCGTTTCTTTACGCCGCAACGTTAACCTCGCTAGGCTTTACTCTCTTTAGGCTGCTGATAGCTGCCTGGCTCATTTTTTCCGATAGCAGACTTGATTGGGCAGGGGAAACGCGGCCAGCTATTCCACTGCTCATTGTAACGGGCATCCTGGCAGATTGGCTGGTGCAAAGAAAAGTCAACTGGCTACTTGCCGGGCTTATTCTGGCAGTCAGTAGTTTTTTGAGTAACTGGTTACTTGTCCTGACACTGGGCAATGGCAACTGGTATCTTCAGGCGCTTGCCTGGGGTTTGGTTGGGGGGCTTGTCTTGTCTGTCTTACTGAGTCGTTTGGCAGTTGCGTCTGCTCGAGCTTTGGATCTGCGTTCATGAGGCGCGTCATCCTTTTGTTGTTGCTTTTATGCGGTAGTTTGGCTATGGCTCAGTGGCAGGGTAAGCAGGGCTCGAGTGTCACCCTCACCATTGATTACCAGGGTTTAAATCAACCCAGTACTCTCACCGTGATAACCAGTCCTGAAGTCAAAGGCGAACTGCTGATAGATTTGCATTTTCGGGGTCCTGATGAAGCCAGGTTAGGTAAAACTCTGGTACGTCCTCTAAGAAACGGCGAACTCAGTTTTCCTTATACCTTTGATCAGACAGGCGAGTGGGGTGTCTGGATGCGCTATGGTACAGGCATTGATACCTATCAGGAATATATTCGTTTTACTTTAGCTGAAGGGCCAAGGGTGCGGAACTATGGCGGGCTTTTTGAGGGCGATCTGGCAAGCAGCGTTCCGGGATTTGTTCAGCCTTTAGGCTTTGCCATTTTTGGCTTTTTACTCCTCATAAGCCTAGTTACGCTGATTTTCACCATTCGCTGGGTTGCGCATAAAAAGAGGCTTATTCAGCCTGTATAACCGCAAACGCCCATCCGCGGGGAATTAACTATAGGCATATAGGGATAATCATCCCAGCCTCTGGCATGTGTTTTGCAGTAAAAAGGGTTTTCTTCATCGTACATTTTTTCACTGTGAAGCACAGTAGCAGGTTTGCCACATTTGACACAGGTCCATTCGGGTAGTTTATTGCGGGCTAAAAGGCGCAGTTTGTCTGATATCTTCCCCTCGCGCTCAGACACAACCTTTAATTTTAGATGGGTGGTTGAGCCAAAATCATACTCGTGCTCAAAGCTTAGACCCTCTTCAAAAATCTCGGAGATTTTTACATCCATACCCCGTTCGCGTCTTCGAGCTGGCCAGCGTGATTCGGGAATGCCGCGCTCTTTTAACAAGGCAAAAAGTTGCTCCTCTGCTTCCGCTTCCATAGCCTCGTCTTCTTCATCGCCCTCATAAGAAACATCATAAAAGGTATCGCCAATGGTAAAGGCACTTAAATGCCCACAGCACTCGAGCCAGATATCTCTTAAAAACTGGTCTAATACCCGAAGGGTCGCAGTTTCTTTGATTTCAACATCCAACCAATATTCAGGTGCATAGCTTGCTTCAATCCTGAGTCGAAAAATCCTGCTGGGTTTGCCTGTAGATAAGTCATGATTGGCAGGACAGGTTGCCAGATGCCGAGTTAAGCCTGCTTTTGTTGATTCATAACCACAAAGATTACATGTACCGCGAGATTGCTTTGCCATGACTTTAGTATAGGCATAGTTTGCTTATTTTAAAACCAGTCTTTTCTCCAGAAATAAATCAGCATTCCTATAGCAATACTAATCATAATGAACCACAGTCCCGGATAAGAAAAAAGCCAGTGCAGTTCGGGCATGTGGTCAAAATTCATGCCGTAAACGCCAACCAGAAAGCTTAAGGGGATAAAAATGGTTGAGATGATGGTCAGGACTTTCATAACTTCATTCATGCGGTAACTTAACTGACTTAAGTAAAAGTCATGGAGGCTGGCTTGCAGTTCACGCAGGGACTCGAGCCCATCGGTTGCCTGTACCCCGTGGTCATGCACATCGCGCAAATAAAGCTGCACATCTTTTGAGAGTAGCCCAGGTGCGTCACGCATCATGGCATTGATGACATCTCTTACGGGCCAGATACCTTTGCGTAAGACCAGCAGCTCATGGCGCAGGGTTCTTAGCTGCGTCATGATTTGTTTTGAGTTCGCTTCAATAATTTCTTCTTCTAAGTCTTCTAGCTGATCGCCAATATTTTCTAAAACGCCAAAGTAAGCATCTACCAGCACATCAATCAGCGCATAAAAGAGAAAGTCAGAACCCAGGTTTCTCAGGCGGCTCTGCGAGTTTTGCAAACGTTTCCTGATGGGGTCAAAGACATCTCCGTGAATTTCCTGAAAGCTCAGGACAAAGTTTTCTCCAAGGACGAGACTCAGCTGCTCATTGGCAATGCTGCCAGTTTTATCAATATAAATCATGCGTAAGACAACATAGATATAGCTGTCATAAAGCTCGAGCTTGGGTCTTTGATGAATGCTGGCAATATCTTCCTGGGTTAAGGGGTGCAAATTGAAAGCATCGCCCAAATGCTCAATGAGGGTTGTATCGTGCAGACCTTCAATATTTATCCAGAGCTTTTCCCCTGGCGCTGGCAGGGCTATGTGATCTGGTTCAAGCGTTTGTTCTTGGAGGCTTTCAGCCTGATAGCGGTACTGATAAAGGCTGACTTGCTCGAGTTTGCGCTCACCGGTATACATGACGGTGCCAGGCGCCATGCCCTGCTTCTGGCTTTTGCCCGTCATTCCGCTATTATGCTGGATCATGGGGCTGACCTTCGTGAATGATTTTTACAGGAAAGGCTTCGCTCTTAAGCCCGCTGTAAAGCGTGCGGTGAGGAAAGGGGATTTCGATATCGGCTGCGTCAAAAGCGCGTTTAATGTCTTCGTGGATACCATTTAAGAGTTCAAGATAATTTTCTCTACTGGTCCAAACAGAAAACTGAAAATTAATCGAAGACTCTCCAAACCCCTGAGCAATAATAAGAGGAGCGGGTTCTTCGAGGCAAAGGGGGTTAGTGTCAGCGACCTCGAGCAGCACCTCTTTTACTTTTTTGAGATTTTCTTTGTAGGCAACGCCCAGTTTTACATCGATACGGCGAATAGGAAAACGGTTTAAATTGACGATTTCAGCTTTGACCATGGTTTCATTTGGGATGCGCACTAACAGATTGTCAAAAGTGCGCAGTTTGGTCGAGAGAAGATCAACCGTTAAGACTTCGCCTGTGCGACCATTAACAGTAATGATATCTCCGACTTCAACTGAGCGCTCAATCACCAAAAATAGCCCGCTAATAATATTTGATACTGAGGTCTGAGAGGCAAAACCAACTGCTAAGGTAACAATGCCTGCTGCGCCCAGCAGGACATTAAAATCAAAGCCCAGTTCTCTTAGGCCTGAAATAAAAAAGAGCAAAAAAATCGTGTAACTGACCCCTCGTCTCAAAAGTAGGCGTTGCTGGGCAGTCAGGCTGGGAAGGGCTCGGTTTATGGTAAAGCGCGCGAACCGTGCCAGCAAAAAGCCAGCAGCAATAAGCAAAGCGGCCTGAAGTAAGGGAACATATTGATCGGCCTGTCCCAGAGCAGATAAGTTAAGGCGGCTTAGCCAGGTTTTAAGGGTTTCCATGAGTATCCTTAAGTATGACTGAATAGGCGACTAAATGCGCGTAGAACCATATTCTTTTCGGCCTTTTGCCTTGGGTCAGTGACCCGCTCGGCCTTAGTAATCTCTCTGGGTGCCGCCTTACCCAGACGAATAGCGGCGAGGTC
>JAGQHN010000002.1:91429-95797 GCA_020431825.1 Trueperaceae bacterium
GTTAGCGCCCGGTGGGGGAGCATAGCTACATCTAAAAGTCTCAGGCGGCCTTTAATGCGACTGGCATAGCACAGTTCACCCTCTCTGGTTGAAGACCCAAACCAGGTGTCAGAGGGCCGATAAAGTGGATAGGTTCGCAGTATGCCACTGTGCTCTCCCGTACTTATACGTAACCACAGAGAGGTTGTTACATAGATGGTGACTTCGGCACCACTTTGTATATAAAAGGGATGCTCGGGCTTCATGACAACGGGACGGTCCGCCAGCATCGGCGTAAAAAACAGGCTTTTGGGGCTTTGCTGAAAACTGAAATGGTTAATTTGTGCCTCACCTGGTATATCACTGGCCTGAGAGAGAGGCTCGAGCTTAACCTCGGCTAGCTCATTTGCTTCCTCCTGCAGGTGAGCAATGCGCCACTCCTGAGCGTAGCGAGTAATCCAGAACTGACTTGGCCCAATCTGGAGCTTGTTTATTTCTCCCTCATTGGCAGCAAATTCACCCCACCAGATTTGAGGATCGGCTTTATCAAAGGCCAAAGGCATATGCTTATTCTTTCATGACTTGGTGATGGAAACCTAAGCAAAAGCTTACACCCAGGTTTGGCTCGAGCTCGCCTATGACCAGGAACAGAAACTATTTTTTTAGCTCTAGAGGCGATAAACTGGTTGATGACTGGTTGCAAATCTAGGTTTTATTAGACCAAAACGTAATCGTCTGGTTTCAACTCACCTAGCTCGCTCAAGTGATTGCCTGCAACTACTTGGGAAAATGCACTAGAAAGGAACATAAGATGTCTTTAGATGCATTATCTAATGTCTGGACGCACCTGACGCAGCTTCAGCCCGTCCGCGGCGAAGGTATCTATCTTTATGATGACGCGGGTCAGCGTTACAGCGATTTCACCTCTGGGATTGGGGTTGTCAATACCGGACACTGCCATCCTGAGGTCGTGACCGCTATAAAACAGCAGGCCGAAAAGCTGATTTTTGGACAGATTAACTGTGTAGTGCCGCCTCAAACTATTGCGCTGGCTGAAACGTTGAGAGAGCTCACACCGCCCAGCATTGATACCTTTTTCTTTTCTAACAGTGGTGCAGAGGCTACCGAGGGAGCGCTTAAGCTAGCGCGGCACGCAACGCAGCGTACCAATGTCATTGTTTTTCAGGGCAGTTTTCATGGGCGCACGTCGCAAGCTATGGCTATGACCACGTCCAAAACGGTCTACCGCTATAAGTATCACCCGTTGCCCAGTGGGGTTTTTGTGGCTCCGTTTCCTTATGCTTACTATTATGGTTGGGATGAAGAGACCACCGTTGCTTTTTGCTTGAAGGGGCTCGAGCACCTCTTAAAATCTCAGTGCGCTCCTGACGAGACTGCCTGCATGATGATTGAGCCTGTTCTGGGAGAAGGTGGCTATGTTCCGGCACCCACGAGCTTTTTACAGGGTTTGCGAAAAATCGCCGACAAATACGGCATCCTGCTGGTGATTGATGAGGTTCAGAGTGGTTTTGGGCGTACAGGCAAATTCTTTTGCTACGAGTACGCAGATGTAGAACCTGACATCATTGTAATGGCTAAAGGCTTAGGCAGTGGCATGCCCATTTCTGGTATTGCTTCGCGTAAAGAGCTTATGGATAAGTGGCTTCCGGGCACGCATGGCGGTACTTACGGTGGTGGCAATGCGGTCGTCATGGCAGCCGCGAAGGCAGGCGTAGAGGCCATTATGGCTGAAGATTTACACGGTAATGCCGCCCGCATGGGAGATCGTCTCATGCAGGGTTTAAGAGATTTACAGCTCGAGTTTCCCAGTATTGGTGATGTACGGGGCTTAGGACTTATGGTGGCTACCGAATTTAGCGACGCTGAAGGTAATCCTGATGGAGCGACCTGTCAAAGGGTTCATAAGGCAATGCTCGAGCAAAATACTTTGCTGCTCACCTGTGGTACCTATGGCAACATTATTCGCTGGATACCTCCTCTGGTGGTCAATGCCCAGCAGATTGACGAAGCCCTGGCGCAATTTAGAACTGCCTTAGAAAAGGCGACCACTGTAGCTGCCTGAAAGATACCTTTTTGCTTTCCATTTTCACTCCCATTTGAAAGGACACTATGCCAACCATTAAACTGGTCACCGAAATCCCTGGCCCCAAGAGCCGTGAAATAATTGCTCGCCGCGAGGCGGCTAGCCCCAGAGGCGCAGCCAAACTTACCAACATTGCTGTCGAAAGTGCCACAGGTGCTGCCGTTAAAGATGTTGATGGTAATATCCTGCTTGATTTTGCCGGGGGTATAGGCATGTTAGCAGTAGGGCACTGTCCCCCGAATCTGGTTGAAGCTGTCAAAGCACAGGCTGAAAAGCTCATTCATAACTGCGCCATTGTGACGACCGCTGAGCCAATGGTAGAGCTTATAGAGCTGCTAAATGACATTGCTCCCATCGAAGGCCCTGCAAAAACCGTCCTCATGAATAGTGGCGCAGAAGCGGTGGAAACAGCCGTGAATATTGCCCGTTCCTATACCGGGCGTCCTGGGGTCATTGTTTTTGAAGGTGCCTACCACGGACGCACCAATTTGACTTTGACTATGACCAGCAAATATGCCCTGTTTAAAAAGGGCTTTGCTCCCTTTGCCCCTGAAGTTTACCGCTTGCCTTTTCCTAACCTTTACCGCAAGCCTGACAGCTTAAACGAAGAAGAATTTATTGACTACGCCATTTCACAACTGGAAAACGCCATGATTGCTCAGGTTGACCCGAGTGCGGTAGCTGCCATTGTTATAGAACCCGTACAAGGAGAAGGTGGCTTTGTAGTTACTCCAGAGCGGTTCTTAAGGCGGATTCGTGAGCTGTGCAGCGAGCACGGTATGGTCATGATTGCCGATGAAATTCAGTGTGGTATGGGGCGCACAGGTGAGCTTTTTGCAGTGAATCACTATGGTATCAAGCCAGATATTGTGACCTCGGCAAAGTCTCTGGGGGCAGGTTTACCCATTTCGGCTGTTATTGGTAAAGCTGAGATTATGGACGCGCCGCACCCAGGAGGTTTAGGGGGAACCTACAGTGGTAGTCCCATTGCCTGTGCTGGTGCCATTGAGGCCGTAAAAATGATCAATACCCCGGTGTTTTTACAGCGCGCCAGAGAAATTGGCGAGCGTTTTCGCAAACATCTTCTGGCAATTAAGGCTGATAATGATTTGATTGGTGATGTACGGGGTTTAGGCCCGATGCTGGTCATTGAATTTGTTAAAGACCCTAAAACAAAAGCGCCGGTTAGCGCTCAAGATGTTGTGGCCATAACTACAGCTGCGCTGCAAAAAGGACTGATTATTTTGCGTTCAGGACTTTACAGTAACTGTATACGCCTGCTTCCGCCTCTAACTTTGTCTGATGAGCAGATTGATGAAGGTATGGAAATTCTAGCAGATGCTATAAAGTCCAATACCAAGCAAGAAGCCTTGGCCTAGCCTCGAGCCAAAAAGAAAGCGAGAGATTTTGTTCTCTCGCTTTCTTTTTGGTTTCAAAGTGAACCTTAAAGAATCTTTATGACTTTTTGTGCAAAGCTGCTCGAACCGAGGATTTTTAAAACTATTCAGCTCGGTCTGCTGAAGCTGTTAGCAACAATACGTTTAGTTAGTCACGAGCTACCAGTGCCAGTGGCGAGTAGGAGACCCTTCGGGAATGATTCTCTTCTGTGTTAGGAGATGCCACCTAATACCTGACGGGTCCATGACGCAAGCAACACGATGTCCCCAAGGCATATCAGTAGGTTCCATGATAGAGATCGCGTCTGCCTGCAAAGCAAGTTGGTAAACAGCATCCGTATCCTCGACATAGACTAAAGCATGGTGCGTACCAGGGGCAATCGTGCCTTCTTTTGCGTGGAGTTCGCTGATGTTAAAACGCGAATCACCAATACGAACTTCACTGTTTACGACCCGACCATCCGTCTCTTCCAAATGCTGCCACATTAGCTCTGCGCCAAACACGTTTTTGAGAAATTCAAAAAGTGGAAGTGCATCACCTTCCATCACGTGATAGTAAGGCGAAACCGTAGGGTAACCTTCAGCTTTCCAAGGGACTGACATGCTTACCTCCCATTCAAATATGCCAACACTTTGAACACGCGACGAGTCGAGGAGATAGATACGTGGCTTTTACAGGTTCTGTCAAGTTAATCAGAAAAGGCACTGTTTGGTAAACACAAACTTGATTAAACAACACTTAAAATCCTTTTGAAGGGCATTTTTAGGAAAATACAGCAAAATTTGGAACTATATGGTTTGAAGTTTCTCTAACTCATGACTTGCATTTATACAGGAACTAATTTGAACTGAAGAGAATGGCGATGGTTAAAAGCCTCAAGGTCAGTG
>JAGQHN010000300.1 GCA_020431825.1 Trueperaceae bacterium
AGTAAAACCAGTCTCACAGCCTCGAGCCCATCTTCACCTGTGCAGATTACTTCTCGTTTGCCTTCTATCGCATCAATGAAATTCATAATGTGACGTTGGCCTACACCAGCCGTATGAAAATCATAAACGGCAAAATCGGTGTCGCCCCAGGTCGTGCCAGGAGAATCGCGGAAGCGGTGTTTTAAGACGGGTGCTTCCCAGCGGTTGGTATACTCGAGAGCGCCTTTGGTGCCGTAAATCCAGAAACCTTCTTCCCAGCCTGTTGCGGTCCAGGCATTTTCAACACTGGCAATCGTTCCTGATTTAAATCGCAAAGAAACCAGCGAAGTATCTTCCACCTCGACATCAAATTTAAGGGTACCCATTTGGCAATACAGGCTCTCGACTTCACCAGCAAAGTAGCGGGCAAGGTCAAACATATGACAACCGTTATCAAGAAGCGTACCGCCGCCCGAGTTGGCAAGTTTGCCAAAGGAATCACGTACGGTCTCTTCGCCTGCCCAGTCATGCGCCTGCCTTAAGCGCATAAAGGTAATATTGCCCAAATCGCCGTTATCAATCATCTGCTTGGCTTTATAAGCCGCACCATTCGAGCGCATGTGATGGCCAATTTGTAAGACAACCCCACATTCTCTAGCGACATCAATCATCTCCTGCGCTTTTTCCAGATTGAGAGAAATGGGTTTCTCGCAAAGAATATGCTTGCCAGCTCTGGCAGCAGCCAGGGTCGCAGGGTGATGATAGGCATTTGGAGTGCAGATGGATACAGCCTGAACTTCTTCTAAATTAAGCAAATCTTCGTAATTTAAGAAGGCGTTACGAACGCCCCATTCTTGCTGCCGGGCAGTTAAGGATTTCTCAAAAACATCAGCAATGGCGACGACTTCGGCGCCTGCCATCTGATAGCCTTCATAGTGACGTTTGGCAATCCCCCCAACGCCAATGATGCCGATCTTTAGACTCATATATGTTCTTTCGTTGGGTTAGGTACAGGCTCGAGCTCTTTGGTATTGGGAGCTTTGCTGCTCTCAATGGTGACACGGCGACGTGCCCAGCGGCTGGCATTGGCAATAATACGCAGAACATGCTCGTTGTAATAGGTAGGGAAAGTCTCATGACCTGGACGGAAATAGAAGAGTCGTCCGTGACCCCGTTGCCAGGTGCAGGCGCTTCTAAAGACTTCGCCACCCTGGAACCAGGAAACCATGAGAAGTTT
>JAGQHN010000301.1 GCA_020431825.1 Trueperaceae bacterium
CTGGCAAAGTCTCGCAATGATATGAGCCGAATTGCTATGGCATCTTGTAGTTTGGCAACCGCTATGGTGTTGGCAGCTAATCCCACAGGCGCACTCGAGCTTGCCGCGCAGGCAACAGAGTTTGCCCAAATGCCGGGACAAACACTAAATGCTTGCACGAATAAAGCCGCCGCGACAGAAGCTCTCGGGCGACGCGATGAAGCCTTTGAGTTGTGGTCGAAAGCTAAAAATCTTGCTGAAGAAATAGGTCAACCCTATAATCTTCACATTGTAGGCCTCGAGCTAGATCGCCTAAATAACGATATAGAAAACGCTCGAGTCAGAATGCAGTGGTTTGAAGAACGCGGCTTAATGAATGGGGTGAACATAGCCAAGAGGTACTTCCCAGACCTGGCAGAGCAAGAAGGTTTGCATGCACAAAAACTTGCTGTAAGACTCGAGGTACTAGGAAGTCTGCAAATCACAGGGAGTGAGACAAAAACGCTGCGTGGACGCAAACGGCAAGAACTACTGGCTCTCCTGTTAGAAGCCAGAATGTCTGGGCGAAAAGACCTGAGCAAACTAAGTTTACTTGATCAGCTTTACCCTGACGAAGATGAACTGAAGGCAAATTCAAGCCTTAAAACCACTATCCATCATCTGAGAGAAAGCCTGGGTCAGCCTCTCATTGAAACCACCAGTGGGGGCTACGCCCTTGCTAACTGTGAGTCCGATGCCGAACTGTTTTTAGCCACTAGAGATACCCGCTTGTGGCGAGGTGTCTATCTTGAAGGTCTTGAGCGATTTGATAGCAATGTCCAAGAAGCGCTTTATCTTGCTTTATTTCAAAAGGCTGAAGCGTTACTGAGCGAGGACCCAGATGAGGTAGCTCGAGTAGCCAAAATCCTGATTGAAGCTGAACCCTATGAATTAGGCTATCTAGCTCTTTATTTACGCGCCTTACGTCTATGTAAAAACCACAATCGCTTAGCAAGACACTATCAGGAAGCAAGAACCCGGATGCTTGAAGTAGGCGAAAGCCTGCCTGAAACCTGGCAAGCCTTTTTGAGCCAGAGTTAAAAATACAAAACCCCTTAAAAATTTAACCAGAAGCTAACCGAGGCAGCTCTAGCATGCCTTATGAAAAAGAATCTGAGTTATTTGCTTTGTCCAAAATGTCAACGGGCGTTACCAAGTAGTTCTAAAGAGC
>JAGQHN010000302.1 GCA_020431825.1 Trueperaceae bacterium
TCCTAAAGGATTAATTAGATGTTCCGCAGAAATAATAGTCAAGCTAAATGTTTGGGTGGGCGAGTAATTATTAATCCAGGCTTTTAGACGTTGCTGAAGACATATGCGGGTGTGAAGATACGATGCCTACCTTTGAGAATTAAGAATCATCATCCTGAAATAATTTTTTGATTTTTACTTAATGCAGTAATTACTTAATTAAGTAATGCAGTAATACTAATTTGTCATAGTGTCTTGCTCGAGTATTATGATCTCAAGCGTTACACCATGGATACTCACGTCAGTTAGTCGAATATCGCTTATTAGACCAGTGATAGGTGCCTTTACCCATTGTTTATCAAGGCTTTGGGTTTTTTGCTGCTCAGACTTTTGAATCGTTATATTAGCCATGCGGATGTTGGTTTCCAGGTTAGAGCGTTTACTCGTCCAGATTGTTTGCTCAAGTAGCAAATCCTGTTCAAGTTCTTTTAGCCGTGTTTCTGCATCGAGTAGATTGTTTTTTGGTTCGGCGTTTCGTTCAACCAAATAACGCAGGCGTGTTACTTTGTCCTTACCTGTTTCAATCTTTTGTTCAAGGCTTTTAAGACGCATCTCATAAGCCGTTTGCTCCAGGGCCAGGTCTTTTTCTGCTTCTTCGAGCCTGAGTATTGCATCCTTATAATCAGCTTCCGATAGCTCTAGTACGCTGTCATCGACATATCTGGCAATGAGCTGCCCAGCCAGTACCTTGTCGCCTACTTCAACCACCAGACCTGCTAAAGAGGGTAGATCTGGAATGTTTAGCAAATGACTCTTTACCGCAACAACACTGCTTAGAACACTTAGATCTGCCAACACCTTAGACCCGGGTTCGTATTCAGCTCTTATCACAGCTGAGCCCGTTTCTATGACCAGGTTAGCAAAAGGGAGCAAGTCGGTGACGGTAGCAGTTCTGGCTTCGAGCTTTTTCCCCTGCGCTATTAGCCTTTGAAAGTAGCCCACTGCAGGTGGCAGAATTGGCGTGTCATTGAGTTCAAGGGCAGCGTTTATATGTACTTCTTTGGCACCTTTAGGTAATGAATAAATCAGGTCACTTACCAGCCTGCCTGCCAAATCAAGGCGGTAGGTGCTCGTAATATGAGGTTCGCCCTTCCAGGCACTTATTCGCCGTACTTGAATATCGGCAGCGCCTAG
>JAGQHN010000303.1 GCA_020431825.1 Trueperaceae bacterium
ATGCCTATCCACTAGCAGTCGGGGTTTGTTGTTAATTTTGAGCTGAAAACGTTTGGACTGAGGGTTTTTGTGAATGGAACTCGTTTTTTTTGAAGTACTCAGGTATCATTCACTCTGGTATGGGTCAGGTTATTAGTGTTGTCAGTCAAAAAGGTGGTGTAGGTAAAACAACGACCGTGATTAATCTTGCGTCTTGCTTAGCTGAGAAAAAAAGAGTTCTTATTGTTGACCTTGATTCTCAAGGCAATGCTACCTTAGATATGGGACTCATGCCAACCAAACTTGATGCTGAGAAAAAGACGATCATCTATGCACTTATAGGTACAAAGCCCCTTCAAGACATGATACTTCTCGACAATCCTGCCATTATTCCAGCGGGTCAAAGTCTAGTATCTGTTGAATTGCCTTCAACAAATGTCTTACGAGAAAAGCTTAAACCTCTATTGACAGAGTACGACTACATCCTTATTGACTGCGCCCCAACCTTGACTCGAACAACTGCGGCTGCCTTAAATGCAAGTGATTATGTTTTAGTTCCAATTGATCTCGATATAAAATCTTTTGCGGGTATTGGACAGCTGTTTGCAACTATCGCCGAGGTCAAGCAGCGAGGGAATCCCTCTTTGTCCATTATTGGTGTCTTACCTACCCGCTATCAAAAGCGACACAAACATGACCAGGCGATGCTTGAACGGCTCAAGAAAATTTTGGAGTCTAGATATAAGGTTTTTACCCCAATTCCTGAAACGACCAATGTTAAAAAAGCGTCTAGGGCTTCACAACCATTGATTCGCTTTATGCCTAGGGCAAGGGGAGTTAAAGAATATTATGATTTAGCAGAGTATATAGTTAACCATGGCAAGTGATAATGTACACAACCTAGATGATTTATTGGCTGAAGGCATGGATGCACTTTTAGGCGAAGTGACGGGAACCATTAAAATACCGTTAGGGCAGCTTAAAGATAATCCATATCAGCCTCGAAAATATTATGATGCGAAAAAACTAAAGGAGTTGGCTGCATCGATTGAGGAGTATGGATTACAAACCCCGATAAAGGTGATGCGTGATAGTGAGAATCCAACTTGTTATATTATTGTCTATGG
>JAGQHN010000304.1 GCA_020431825.1 Trueperaceae bacterium
CAGCTAAAATAAGGTCACATTCTGTAATTGCTTTGTTGGCAGTGACTGTACCGTGCATACCAGGCATACCGAGCCAGCTCTCACTGGCAGAAGGATAAGCCCCAATGCCCATAAGCGTAGTAATCACAGGAATATTGGTTTTCTGAGCAAAAGACACCACGTCGTCTGCGGCAGATTGCGAACCCCCACCCACAATCATAATGGGACGCTTTGCCGCCTTGATTGCCTCGGCGGCTTTCTTGATTTGTCCAGCATGACCTTTAATCGTTGGTTTGTAACCTGGAAGGTCAATTTCAACATCAAAAGTACCAGTAAACGTGGCATTTTGAATATCTTTTGGAATATCAATAAGGACGGGGCCAGGACGACCTGAAGAGGCGATATAAAAGGCTTCTTTTACGATACGCGGTATATCATTTACATCTTTAACAAGATAGTTGTGTTTTGTAACTGGACCAGTTATGCCGTAAACATCTGCCTCCTGAAAAGCGTCTGTACCAATAAGGCTAAGTGGTACATTGCCTGTAACCGCAACCACAGCCGAAGAGTCCATGTGCGCAGTCGCCAAACCTGTAACAAGGTTGGTCGCACCCGGGCCGCTGGTTGCAAAACAAACGCCGACTTTACCACTGGCACGGTAAAAAGCATCTGCCATGTGAGCACCGCCTTGCTCATGGCGAACCAGCACGTGCTTTATCGAAGAATCATAGAGCGCGTCATACACAGGCATAATGGCTCCACCAGGATGCCCGAAAACAAGTTCAACCCCTTCTTGCTCGAGCGCTTTAAGTAATACTTCTGACCCTGTCATGCTTCCCTCCTTTTTACAGGCTGTTCACCCATAAAAAACCCCGCCTTAGGGGCGGGGTGTAAGCTATCTTTGAAATCTGGCTTAAGACGCAACACCCTATGACCCTAGTAGAACCACCACTAGAACCAAAATAATGTTGCTAATAATTGCCTTCACGGCGGCGAGTATACGAAGTTAACCCGGCAATGTCAAGCTTTAGCCGCTAAATTGGTAGGGCCTAACCAAAACCATAGCCAATACACCAAAGTTTTCTTGTGAGAGTATGAAGACTTGAGTTAATTATCT
>JAGQHN010000305.1 GCA_020431825.1 Trueperaceae bacterium
TTCTTAAGCATGATCTTTCCCTTTCTTGCTTTTAGCTTAAGAAATGGAGGGTTAAATTAAACTTAAACGCGGCTTTGAGCTGTCGTTAGGTACAAACAAGAGAAAGGTCCGCTCTCTTTGAAGCGAACCACTCGTTTGACCTTTGGGCTTTACTTAGGGAGTACGGTACCAAAGATCACTTTTATACTTTTCAGGAATTGCTTGTTGCCGAGGATTATCATACCCAAGTGCCGCAAGTTCCTTAAACCAACGGTCTCTTTTTGACTCAGGTAGCTCGCTTCCACAAAAAGGACAGTACTGAATAGGCACAACCCAGGCTCGAGCAGAATTCAAACTGTACTCATCAAACCTGGCATCATAGAGAATTGTGGCATCAGAACAGTCTTTGAGATTGGGGTGGTGTTCACAGCGAAAGCTTGCATAGTTTGCCATGTGGATACAAGGATAAGCCGATAAATCAATTCCCTTTAGTTCAAGGTCGACCTGGCTCATATAGGATAAGCAGGGTTTACAGTCCTGAACATGCTCGAGGCATTGCATCATCGTTGCTGAGTCTGTGGCATCTAAACCCTGGTAGCGAGTTTTAAACTCTTTACAGTGCATAACAGTAACCTAGTGGACTTGCCTGTTCTTTACAAGCAAGTCCAGGAGATCCTAAAAGCCAGTACTACTGGGTGTCCAGGGAAGCTGGGTCCTATTGCCAAAAAGATCAACCTGATACCAGGCATTCATGGTTTGATCAAAGACCAGAGGGTTTCCTGCGGAATCTGTGTACTGACTGCTATAAACTGGATATAAAGGCATCATCATGACTTCTCCCGTGTTGGGGTCATAAACCGACCACTGGTCATTAATCGCTGCATTGGTGTAATCGGTATTTATCTGTCCAAGGGTAGCTTGCGTCTGATTCCAGCTTTGATTCCAGTCATCATAGCTTGCTTGCACGCCTTTATAAGCTGCTTGAGTCGTTTCGAAACTGGCCTGGTTTTGTGCCAGATATTGCTGATGCATTGCCAGATTCTGCTGGTTTAACG
>JAGQHN010000306.1 GCA_020431825.1 Trueperaceae bacterium
TGGCAGCGCCTGACTATAATAAGGTTCGCGATGAAGCCAATTTTAATGGTCATACCCTCGGCGACTACTTAACGAATCCCCTATTATGTACACACAGCTTTGTACCAGCTATCGTCCCTGCTAATGCGGTTATTTGTACCTCCGGTGATATTGATCTTTCAAATAAGGTTATTGGCACATCCTCGGTGATAATTACTGATGGGAAAATCAGTTCTAGTGGAGGAGCAAATTTAACTAACGTAAGTTTAATTAGCAAAACCTCAAGTATTAGCATGTCTGGTGGAAATACTCTCACCAATGTTCGGTTTTTTAGTGAATCAGGTATTACGTTAAGTGGTGGCACGGCTGTAGCGGGAAAATCAACCGTTGCCTCTGGTGGTAACATAACCTTGAGTGGTGGCACTAAACCTGTAGAAGCTATTGGAAGTGATGGTAAAACCAAAGTGGGTATTGCCATCATTGGCGCAGGTAAAATTGTGCTGAGTGGTGGCTCCGTTTATTATGGATCGATCTGGGGAGGAAGTTCTGTAACCCTTAGTGGCGGTACAAGTGTTTTTGGTGGCATTGCAACCACGGGTGATATTTCGCTTACAGGTGGTGCCTTTGTTGACACTAACGTTTCCGTTAACAATGATGAACTGCCCAAAACGGATTCAAAGGGTCTTACTGTTTTGAGCCGACGCTAATCTAAATTTTTAGTGCTTCATTCAAACCGGACAAAGTACCCTGCTAGTAGGGTTATAAGCTAGCAGAGTGAGTAAGAAGAATGATGTTTTGCACTCCAGAATATATAGTAAAGTACGAATCCCTAAAATCTTATCTTTAGTTACAACTGACCCAACGGTTCCATCTGTATAGTAGGAAATAACTGCCGAAACGAGGAGTGAACCAGCAGATTATCCTAGGTAGTGTTGACATTTAATCTATCTAAGCCAGATAAGAGTAGCAGCGAAGGCAAGGAAGTCAAGGTAACGTTTG
>JAGQHN010000307.1 GCA_020431825.1 Trueperaceae bacterium
CATTACCAGCTGTTGATGACTCTTCGACCTTTATGCTTCTGGAAAATAATTTTTATCTTCTCTAACAAGATCTGATTTTCCAATTGACGTTTACTCGGTTCTTTAGTCTCAACCTGGCAAAAAGCATAATAGCTACTGCGAGCTACATTTAAGAGCTGACTCATGAGGCCAATCCCGAATTCGGTTTGATGATGAGCAATAAATCTACACTTCACGTCATTTGCCTCGCAGAACAGCCTTGAGCCAAAAGAGCGAAGCGGTTATGAATCTCTAGTACCTAGCAATCAAAGATGCTACCTCTGGCTCAGAGCTGCTGTATGAAGCGGCCTTTTTTAGAATCGCTACCTCCATCTCCAGGCGTTTATTTTCCTCTCTTAAGCGCCTTAATTCTGTATCTTCAGCTGTTGGCTGAGCTTGTTTATGTCCTGGCTGCAATTGCCCATTTCGATATTGCCTTAGCCATCTTGTTATATTCGCAAACGGTACTCCTAATCGTTCTGCTGCTTCTTTTACCGTATAGCCTTGATCTTCTACCAGTCTTGCTGCACCTAACTTAAACTCCATGCTATAGTCTCGTTTTTTACTCGCCATTTTAGACTCCTTCTAGAGATTCTATTCTCTACGATTTTTGTCTAAGTAAACGAGCCAATTCCATTTCATTATTGACTTAGCATAATTTCAAAAGCAGACCTTAATAAAGCTCGTCAGTGTAAGCTTTATTCAATAACTCCTGAGTTTTCTGGACTGATTCATCGCCAGCATCCCCACTAAGTAGAGGTGCAAGTTGCCTTGCCCCAAGAGAGGTTGTTGATGAATCCCAGGATTCAGGTTGCCATAGCTTAGAGCGAATAAATGCCTTGCCACAATGCATGAAACATTCTTTT
>JAGQHN010000308.1 GCA_020431825.1 Trueperaceae bacterium
ACTTGCTTTATAAAGATGAGGGTCAATGCCTGGACCCATCATGACCTCGATTTCCAGACAATCTCCGCCGATATTTTTAACAACATCCCCAATCATTCCGGTTGTTGTCACAACCTTGCTCTGAGTTTCAGGTACACAGCCTGAAAGGAAAAGAGCAGCAAAGCTCCAACAAAAAAGGGCGACTAGCTTCTTGATAGGCCACAGCTTGAAAGTGGCTGGATGTATCCACCGATCACTTGATATTAGCTTAGCTTTCACGGTACTCCAATTTATCCTAAAAAAATATTTAGGTTAACCTAAATATTAGCGGTTGCCCACCGCAGGTGTCAAGTAAGCCCCGGTCTCTACCAGGATTAAGTACAACCAAGCTAACAAAGTCGTTTAAAGAAAACGGGATTCCCCGGTCCATAACCGCTACACGCTAGCTGAAAATCCTTGATTTTCAGCTTGGAGGTACTTAAAAAGCAAGTGGGGAAAATCTAACAAATGTGAAATAATGTGCAAATCTCACAGATGAAGTTTTAGCCATAACGTAAAAATGGCCGATGTGAGTAAAGTTATTAATCTGATTATTCGGGCCTTTGAGCATCAAACCCAGGGCGACTTACAGGAAACTTTTAAACAAGAACTCGAGCAGGGACTGGGTGACTTCTTGGAAAATGAAGGCGACCTGCAACTTGCCATTCGCAAAGCCTACCGAACCTATATGGACGCCGAGGCACCTAGTAACTGGGTTGACGTAGCAGAAAGAAAATTAAAAGCTTACTGCGATTTGTAAAGATCAGATAGGTTTTGAGCTGACCTTTGCTCGAGCCTTTCCAGTAAGCCACGATTTAATTGCTTGAGTAAAAAAGGACCTTCATAAATA
>JAGQHN010000309.1 GCA_020431825.1 Trueperaceae bacterium
TTCAGACGAGTGTTTATGATTCTGGACGCTTCAGTGTGGCAAACTGTCTTTGCAGATTGGGCAGAAAGTTTGCGTTTAGGAAAAGTAGATAGTCCAACAGAAGTCCTGGCTATTGATGGAAAATGGTCAAAAGCAAGTGGCTTGCATACGGTAAGTGTCTGGGCAGCAGAACATCATCTTGTCTTAGCTCAGGAGCAGGTGCCTGATAAGACGAATGAGTTGACAGTGATTCCTGAACTTATTGAAACACTAGACATTGTTGGAACAACAATCACGATTGATGCAGCAGGTACACAAAAACAAATTGCTTGGACCATTCGAGAGCATCATGGCGATTATGTTTTAGCACTTAAAGCCAATCACAAGCACTTATTTGAAGATGTTAAATGGCTCTTTGAGCAGCACACAGCTGAACCTGATTGGTTCACTCAGACAAAAGGACATGGACGCTTTGAAACAAGAGAACTCTGGATAATTAATGATTTAGAGTTTTTAGAAGACAAAACTGCTTGGCGTGATCTGAAAGCAATTGTTAAAGTAAAAAGTAGCAGACTAATCAAAGAAGAAACATCTACAGCTGAGCGTTATTTCCTAACAAGTCTTAAAGACCCAGAAATGCTTGCTTATGCCATTCGTGCCCATTGGTCCATTGAGAATAATTTGCACTGGATTTTAGATATTGCTTTTGATGACGATGCCAACACAGCTAAAGCTGAACATGCCCAGGCTAACCTTATCACCCTCAGGCATCTTGCCCTTAACCAACTTAATCGTGAAACCTCACTCAACACCAGTATCAAAGCCAAACGGTTAAGAGCTGGTTGGGATAACGACTATTTACTTAAGGTTCTATATGCGTAAGCCCTG